>NZ_JBHSEL010000036.1:0-80556 GCF_042653845.1 Daeguia caeni
AATCGCTAACCCCCTTTGAAATCAAAAGGAATTTCGGCGGTTAAATCGGGCTGTTGGGAGTTTGCAAATTGATACTGGCGGAGAGAGAGGGATTCGAACCCTCGATACGGTTTCCCGTATACACGCGTTCCAGGCGTGCGCCTTCAACCACTCGGCCACCTCTCCATCCGGCTTGCTGTCGTGGGTGTCGTGCAAAATGCAAGAACTGACTGCAAACTCAGCGCCGTATCAAAGCTGACATTGGTCAGATGCCAAACATACGGTAGCGGCGCGCAATATAGCCAGAATGACGATATGATCAACTGCTATTTGCAAGATTTTGGATGAAATGCATCAGTTTCTGCAAAGGGCTGCGCGTTATTGTGTAACTTATTGTTTGTTTTATATAATTTTGACCTTCCCAAGGGATGTTTGCTGTTCTGGAGCGGTCGCATGAGGACAGTTTTCCCCGAAAAGCCGGTTTGCCTGTGTCAGGATCTGGATTCCTTCAAGGCGTTAGGACACGTTCATCATGCAAAGGATGAGCCTTCTTGTGAGTCAGGAATGTTATAATAGAATCATGTCAGATTGCGTGTTCCTTTATAGTTTTACGATGATGTGCGCTGGCGCACGAAAGGGATGAAAGAGCTTGATCCGTTTAGTTTTTCGCGTTTTTTCGGTTCTGTTTCTGGCGCAGGCTGTCATCTTTGCCATACTTGACGGCGCCCGTTCGGTCGGGGCATCGCAACTGGTGTTCAGGCCGTTGCTTGCCATGTGGGAACGTAATGCACCGGAAAGCCTCATGGATTTCGAAACATGGATATCGCAGCAGTTCGGCGCGGATATATGGAACAGGTTTGTCGTTCCCGCTCTTGAACAGCCGGGATGGCTGATATTTGGTATTCTGGCGCTGGCTGCCTATCTGATAGGGTATAAGCGCGAACGTCCGTTTGGTCGCTTTGGGATCTAATCATACTATTGGAGAACAAGATGCAGATCTTCGACCGCTATCAGAAGAAGATGCAAATGCCTGCGCCTGAAGAGGCGCTTCCCGGTCGACCAGACGCGATACCAACCGCGCGGAACCATTTTGTTTCCGGTCGTCCGCTGAAAGGGCCATGGCCCTCGGGCATGAAGCAGATCATGTTCGGCATGGGCTGTTTCTGGGGAGCGGAGCGTCTCTTCTGGCAGATACCGGGCGTCTATGTCACGGCGGTTGGCTATGCCGGCGGCCTGACGCCCAATCCGACCTATGAGGAAACCTGCACGGGGCTTACCGGCCATGCCGAAGTTGTGCTGGTGGTCTATGATCCGGCCGTTGTCTCGCTGCAGGACCTGCTGAACCGTTTCTGGGAAGAGCATGACCCGACGCAGGGCATGCGGCAGGGCAATGACATTGGCACGACCTATCGCTCGGTGATCTATACATTTGATGCCGGCGATCGCGCCATTGCCGAAGCAAGCCGCGAGGCCTATGGCAGGGCGCTTGCCGCGCGCGGACTGGGGGGCATCACCACCGAAATTGCTGATGCGCCGACTTTCTATTATGCCGAGGAATATCATCAGCAATATCTGGCCAAGAACCCGAACGGCTATTGCGGCCTGCGCGGCACGGGTGTTTCCTGCCCCCTGCCATCGGCGTGATCAAGGACAGCTGAAACCGGATCGCCCTGGAAAGCGCTGCGATCCGGGGCGGTAAAGCACACTGAACCTTGGAACCTTGAAACAAATGGAGCGCAGGTTGCCCTGCGCCCCATTTGATGATCAGGCATTCGGTTTTACCAGTGCGGCGGTCTGGTGACCGGCACTTCCGGTGCCGCCTGTTCTTCCAGCACAAGAAACCTGTCGGTCAGCGCATTCAGCTTTTTGGTCAGCTGCTCGATGGTTTTCCAATGCTCGGTGACGACGGAGGAGAGTTCTTCGATCGTCTTTTCTTGAAGCGCAACGCGGATTTCCAGTTCGACCAGACGTTCTTCGGTGGTCATGATCCTGTCCTCGCTTGCAGATGAATATCATCTGCAGTCTAGCAGAAGTGTTCCGCTCTGGGGATTATTTCGTTCCGTACATGCGGTCGCCGGCATCGCCCAGACCCGGAACGATATAGCCCTTGTCATTCAGGTGACTGTCGATGGATGCGGTGAAGATCTCGACATCCGGGTGTGCCCTGGTGAAGCGCTCAATACCTTCAGGTGCTGCCAGCAGGCAGACAAAGCGGATATTGGTTGCGCCGCGTTCCTTCAGCTTGTCGATGGCGGCGACTGCGGAATTTGCCGTGGCCAGCATCGGGTCGACCACGATGATCAGGCGGTTGGCAATATCTTCCGGCGCCTTGAAATAATATTCAATCGGCTGCAGCGTGTCGTGATCGCGATAAAGGCCGATATGCGCCACGCGGGCGGCCGGCACCAGATCCAGCATGCCTTCCAGAAGGCCATTGCCAGCACGCAGGATGGAGGCGAAGACCAGCTTCTTGCCTTCCAGTACCGGCGCTTCCATCGGTACCAGCGGCGTATTGATCTCCATCGTGGTCAGTTCAAGATCGCGCGTTACTTCATAGCACAGCAGCAGCGAGATTTCCTTCAACAGCCGACGGAAGCCGGCTGTGGACGTCTCACGCATACGCATAATGGTGAGCTTGTGTTGAACAAGCGGGTGATCGACAACCGTAACGCCCATGATCTTTCCAATTCCTATTTTCAACCGTGCGTCATCTTAGCCACCGAATACAGGCAAGGAAACGTGTGTGGCAACAGCGCGCACAGTTTTATGCGCTTTTTTCAGGATCGACAGCCTTGTGTGGCTGTTTACCAGATCCGTCAACAAAACCGAAATGTGTTTCGCTGCCGGCTTGTATCGGCTGGCACAAGGTTTATATGCTTTAAACACAATATCGATTTCGTGATGGAAAAGCAGGTAGAACGATGAGCCAGCAGAACGGCAATACAGAGCGCGTCGGCGTGAATGGTGGCATGGAGCAATCGTTCGGCTTCAGAAAGGTCGATGAAACCGAAAAGCAGGGCCTGGTCAACGACGTTTTCCATAAGGTCGCCAAGCGCTACGACGTGATGAATGATCTGATGTCGGCTGGCATGCATCGCGTGTGGAAGGATGCGATGATTGCCTGGCTGGCGCCGTCGAAGCGTTCGGGCTGGCGCTCGCTCGATGTTGCAGGCGGTACGGGCGATATCGCCTTTCGCATTGTTGAAGCCTCTGGCCGTCAGGCACATGTCACGATTCTTGATATCAATGGCTCGATGCTCGGTGTCGGGCGTGAACGCGCCATCAGGAAGGGTCTGATCGACAATCTCGATTTTGTCGAGGCCAATGCGGAAGAACTGCCGTTCGAGGATAACAGTTTCGACGCTTATACGATTGCCTTTGGCATTCGCAACGTGCCGCATATTGATAAGGCACTGTCGGAGGCTTACCGCGTATTGAAGCCGGGCGGGCGTTTTCTCTGCCTTGAATTTTCCGAGGTTGAAATGCCGCTGCTGGACAAATTCTACGATGCGTGGTCGTTCAATGCCATACCGGCAATGGGCAAGATGATTACGGGTGATGCCGATTCCTATAACTATCTGGTCGAATCGATTCGCAAATTCCCGAAACAGCAGGATTTTGCCGTGATGATTGAAGCTGCCGGTTTTGAGCGCGTCAGCTTTCGCAATTTCACCGGCGGCATTGCCGCGCTTCATTCTGGTTGGAAACTGTAATCGTGAGTATTTCGGCTGCATTCCGGCTGATGCGGGCCGGATGGATCCTGACGCGTGAGGGCGTGATCGCGGCGCTGCCCATCGAAGGTCTTTCGGGGCTGCCGGCATTGGGGCACAGGATTGCTGGCTGGCTGGCGCGTCCGCGCGCGCGCCATGTCCAGCGCTCGGAACGCTTGTCGCGGGCGATGAACCGGCTGGGGCCATCCTATGTCAAGCTGGGCCAATTTCTCGCCACACGTCCGGATATTGTCGGGCGGGCGGTCGCGGCCGATCTGGAACTGTTGCAGGACAGGCTCGACACTTTCCCGCAGGAA
This sequence comes from Daeguia caeni, assembly GCF_042653845.1. Lineage (NCBI taxonomy): Bacteria > Pseudomonadati > Pseudomonadota > Alphaproteobacteria > Hyphomicrobiales > Brucellaceae > Daeguia > Daeguia caeni. Next base: position 4,007 of record NZ_JBHSEL010000036.1, read on the forward strand.
GAGGCGATTGCGACGATCGAAGGCTCGCTTGGGCGCACGATCGATGATCTCTTTGTGCGCCTTGATGCGCCAATCGCCGCTGCTTCCATGGCGCAGGTGCATCCTGCCGAGGTGATGAAGGATGGCAGGCTGCAGAAGGTTGCGGTGAAGGTCATCCGTCCGGGCGTGCGCCAGCGTTTCCAGCGCGATCTGGAAAGCTTCTTCATGGTGGCGCAGCTGCAGGAAAAACATATTCCCTATATGCGCCGTCTGCGCCCGGTTCAGGTGGTCAAGACGCTGGAACAGACCACGCGTATTGAAATGGATCTGCGCCTTGAGGCCGCGGCATTGTCCGAAATTGCTGAGAATATCAAGGATGATGCCGGCTTCCGCGTGCCTGCCGTGGATTGGGAGCGCACGGGCCGCGATGTGCTGACGCTGGAATGGATAGACGGCATCAAGATGTCGGACATTGATGCGCTGAAGGCGGCGGGCTATGACTTGAAACAGCTTGCCGTGACGCTGATCCAGTCATTCCTGCGCCATACGCTGCGCGACGGTTTTTTCCATGCCGACATGCATCCGGGCAATCTGTTCGTTGACCGCAACGGCATGATTGTTGCTGTTGATTTTGGCATTACCGGGCGTCTGGACAAGGAACATCGCCGTTTTCTGGCGGAAATCCTCTATGGCTTTATCACGCGCGACTATATGCGCGTGGCGGAGGTGCATTTTGAGGCGGGCTATGTGCCGCATACGCATGATGTGACCAGCTTTGCCCAGGCTATCCGCGCCATTGGCGAACCGATCCACGGCCAGCCAGCCGAAACCATTTCCATGGCGAAACTTCTGACCCTGCTGTTTGAAGTGACCGAGCTGTTCGACATGGAAACACGCACCGAGCTGTTGATGCTGCAAAAGACCATGGTGGTGGTGGAAGGGGTTGCACGCACGCTTGATCCGCATTTCAACATGTGGAAGGCGGCAGAGCCGGTTGTCGGCGACTGGATTGCCAATAATCTTGGGCCGCGCGGCATGATGCTCGATGCGCGGGACAGCGCTTATGCGCTGCTGCATCTTAGCCGCAAGACGCCGGAATTTGTACGGCGCTTCGAGCGCCTGTCCCTTGCCATGGACCAGATGGCGGAAAAAGGCCTTCGCTTCGATGCTGAAACGGCAGAGGCTATTGGCCGGGCCGAGGCGCAGCATTCGCGCTGGGGACGGATTGCGCAGATTGTGATTGCAATTTCACTGGCTGCAATCGCGATAAAGCTTATTCTTTAGCTTTTCGTCCAGGTTTTTGTTGACTGAAAAGCCAAAATTGATTTCATTGATTGCACTGTAACCATCTAGGTGCAATCAAATGGCCAGTATCACCATCCGTAATCTCGATGATGCAGCCAAGGAGCGTTTGCGCATCAGGGCCGCGCAAAATGGCCGCTCCATGGAAGAGGAAGCGCGGATATTGCTGGCGGGGCTTGATGTGCCGGATGCGCCGAAATCCGTTTCCCCTGCCATCAGCGCTTCGCTTGCGGGAAAGCGCATTTTGCTCATCATTGGCGGCGGCATTGCTGCCTACAAGACGCCAGATCTGATCCGTCGCCTGCGGGAGCGCGGTGCAGAGGTGCGCCCGGTCATGACCCATGCCGCGCAGCAATTTGTCACGGCGCTGACCATTGGCGCGGTTGCGGCTGATCATGTCTATACCGATCTGTTTTCGCGTGAGGACGAGCAGGATGTCGGCCATATCCGTCTGGCACGTGATGCCGATCTGATCGTGGTGGCGCCAGCCACGGCTGATCTGATGGCGAAGATGGCGCATGGTCTGGCGGATGATCTGGCAAGCGCGGTGCTGCTTGCACGAAAAATTCCGGTTCTGATTGCGCCCGCCATGAACCCGGCCATGTGGGACAATCCGGCGACACGGCGCAATCGCCTGACGCTGGAAAAGGATGGCGTGCATTTCATTGGCCCGGAAAAGGGCGAAATGGCCGAAAGCGGCGAGGCGGGCACGGGTCGGATGAGCGAGCCGCTTGCCATTGTCGCGGCCATTGAAGCCCTGCTTGCGCCAAAGGCGCGTCCGCTTGCCGGCAAGACCATCGTGATGACCTCCGGTCCGACGCATGAGCCGATTGATCCGGTGCGCTATATTGCCAATCGCTCGTCCGGCAAACAGGGCCATGCCATTGCGGCGGCGCTGGCGCGGCTGGGGGCAAGCGTGCATCTCGTCTCCGGCCCGGTCAATATTCCGGATCCGGAAGGTGTCCATGTCATCCATGTCGAGACCGCGCGCGAGATGAATGCGGCGGTCGAACAATTATTGCCGGCCGATGCGGCGGTGATGGTGGCGGCGGTGGCTGACTGGCGCACCGCCAATACGGCCGACCAGAAGATCAAGAAAAAGCCCGGCGAAAGCGCTCCCACGCTCAGCATGGTGGAAAATCCGGATATTCTCGCCGGCGTTGGCCATAGTCCAAAGCGCCCCGGTCTGGTGGTCGGCTTTGCAGCCGAGACGGAAAATGTGCAGGAAAATGCACTGCGCAAGCTGGAAAGGAAGGGCGCAGACTGGATCGTTGCCAATGATGTTTCCGGCGATGTGATGGGTGGCGACAACAACCGCGTGCGCATTTTAAGTCGCGACGGCATCGAGGAATGGCCGCAGATGAGCAAGGATCAGGTTGCCGAAAGACTGGCGGAAAAAATCGCCGCCAGACTTCTGGCATGATCAATCGCTCGGTGCGCGTCAGGCCTTGCCGCGCACCTGATAATCCTTGACGGTGGCAAAACGGATATCCTTCCAGCGCTCGGCCTCATAATTGAGCGAGAAGGCGTTCTGGGCAAGGAAGACCGGATCATTGTCGAGGTCATGCGCGATATCGGCGCGGTGTGCGGCAATGAAACGCTGAAGCTCTGCCGGGTCATCAGCGGAAATCCAGCGGCAGACTGTAAAGCGCGCAGCTTCAAAGCCAACCGGCAGCGAATATTCCACCTTGAGGCGTTCGGTCAGGACGTCGATCTGCAGCGCGCCGACGACGCCGACAATGGCGGGCGAGCCATCATCCGGCACAAAGAGCTGAACCACGCCTTCTTCGGCCATCTGCTGCAGGGCCTCGCGCAGCTTCTTCGCCTTCATCGCATCATCCAGACGCACGCGACGCAGGATTTCCGGGGCAAAGTTCGGCACGCCGCGGAACAGAATGTCTTCCCCCTCGGTCAGCGTGTCGCCAATGCGCAATGTGCCATGGTTCGGGATGCCGACCACATCGCCGGCAAAGGCTTCATCGGCGATCTGGCGCGAACGGGCAAAGAAAAATTGCGGCGCCGACAGGCTCATCGGCTTGCCGGTGCGCACCAGCTTGACCTTCATGCCGCGCGAAAGCTTGCCGGAGCAGACGCGCAGGAAGGCGATGCGGTCGCGGTGGTTCGGATCCATATTGGCCTGGATCTTGAACACAAAACCGGTCATCTTGTCTTCGGTGGCCTTGACCATGCGGGTATCGGCCTGCTGGTCGCGCGGGCTTGGGCCATAATCACAGAAGGCGTCGATCAGATCGCGCACGCCATAATTCTTGAGTGCCGAGCCGAAATAGACCGGCGTCATATGGCCTTCGCGGAAGGATTGCAGGTCAAACGGGCGGCAGACGCCGCGTGCAAGCTCGACACTGTCGATGAAGGCCTGTCGTTCATTTTCCGGCAAAAGCTGCGCGGCTTCTTCCGGGCCGCTTACCCTGGTTGGCTGTTCCTCATTGTCCTGACGGCGCAGCGTATCATTGTGCAGGTCAAACGTGCCGGCAAAGCTTTTGCCCGAACCGATCGGCCAGGTGATCGGTGAAGTATCAAGAGCAAGCTTTTCCTCGATCTCGTCGAGGATTTCCAGCGGATCACGCGCTTCACGGTCCATCTTGTTGATGAAGGTGACAATCGGAATGTCGCGCATGCGGCAGACTTCAAACAGCTTCAGCGTGCGCGGCTCGATACCCTTGGCGGCATCGATGACCATGACGGCGCTGTCAACGGCGGTTAGCGTGCGGTAGGTATCGTCGGCGAAGTCTTCGTGGCCCGGCGTGTCGAGCAGGTTGAAGATGCAGTCCTTGTATTCGAAGGTCATGACCGAGGTGACGACGGAGATGCCGCGGTCGCGTTCAATGTTCATCCAGTCCGAACGGGTCTGGATGCGGTCTTTCTTGGCCTTCACTTCACCGGCAAGCTGGATTGCGCCGCCAAACAGCAGCAGTTTTTCGGTCAGCGTGGTCTTACCGGCGTCGGGGTGCGCGATGATCGCGAATGTGCGCCGTTTTGATACTGGGTGATCTTGAGACATCAGAAACTCGTCATGGCAAAGGGCTTGCGCAGGCTGCGCGCCACGTAAATGTTGCGCTGCATCTAGCAGGCTCGTGCCAAAAGGTCGAGTTCAAATGAAAAGCGGCGCTGAACGCGCCGCCTGGAATGTCGGAGATTTATTGCAGGATCATTTCCTGATGCCAAGGCCGAAGGCGATGAAGGCCCAGCCCTGGAAGATCAGGTCGATGGCAAGGAAGAGCCCCAGAATGAACAGGCTGTTCACCGGCCATTGCAGTGCGACCACCAGACCGGCAAGGGCGGTCACAACGCCACCGGCCACGATCCAGCCCCAGCCTGTGGCAGGCTTGGACTTGAAGCCCTGATAGATACGGAAAATGCCCGAGCCGAGCAGGGCGGCGGCAAGCAGGAAGGTCAGCACGCCTGCGGCAAGGATCGGGTTGATAAAGGCGATGACGCCGGCTGCGGCATAAAGCAGACCGCTCAGCACCCAGAAGAAGAACTGGCCCCAGCTTTTGACGCCGAAGGCATGGATGATTTCAATCACACCGGCAATCAGCATCATCATGCCGACGTAATAGACCGAGACGACAGTGGCCACAACCAGATTGCCAAATGCAATGCCACCCAGGACAAGAAGCGCCACACCAAGTGCTACGAACCAGCCCCATTTGCTGGAAACTTCCGACGGCATGAGTGACTGATCATGATTATTGCTGATTGACATAGATTTTTCCCCAATTACCCATCTATGCTGTACCATAGTTGAAGTGAGTGGCCTTGACTAGCGTCTGCTGTTTTAGGCAGACGATTTTTAGACTCTTTTGACAAGTGGCGCTGCCCATTATATCCCTTTGCCATCTCAGTATTTTTCAGCTTATTGTCTTGGTGATGGTTGATCTCGTTTCAAATTACTGGCCCCATATTCTTGCGGTTTTGTCAGTCGTGCTGGGCACGAGTGCTGCCGTTCATGCCACCATGACCAAGGACGAGGTGCGCACCGCACTCGGCTGGGTCGGCGTCATCATGCTGTCGCCCTTTGTCGGGGCGATCATCTATGCGGTTGCCGGCGTCAACCGCATGCGCCGCAAGACCATCGGCCAGCAGCGCGATACAAGAGGGCGGGCGGCGCAATATCACCTGTCGCATTTTGACACCACCAATGAACGGGTGCGCCAGATCTTTGGGAAACAGTTCGGCGCGATGAAAATACTGGGCGATGTGGTGAGCCCCTATGATTTCACCAGCGGCAATGAGATTTCCATGCTGGAAAATGGCGATGATGCCTATGCCGCCATGCTGGCCGCCATTGCCGGGGCCAAACGCAGCGTCTTTCTGGAAACCTATATTTTCGACCGTGATCCGATCGGGCTGAAATTTGTGGAAGCGCTTGGTGCGGCCGTCAAACGCGGCGTCGAAGTGCGGGTGCTGGTCGATTCGGTCGGCGCGCGCTATTCCTTCCCCAGCATCGTCAAATTGTTGAAGGAAAATGGCATCAGGGTTGATGTCTTCAATGGCAATATCATCATTGGCCTGCGGCTGCCCTATGCCAATCTGCGCACCCACCGCAAGATCTTGGTCGTCGATGGCCAGATTGCCTTTACCGGCGGCATGAATATCCGAGCCGGCTTCACCCATGCCTATGCGGGTGACGCGGCTGCCGTTGATACGCATTTCCGGGTTGAAGGCCCGGCCGTGGCCGATCTCTTCCATATCGTGGCGGAAGACTGGCGCTTTACCACGAAAGAACTGTTGAGCGGTGAGGCATGGCAGATTGCAGCGCCCAGAAATCCGCCCGGCAGCGGCACGCTGATTCGTGTCGTCGCCTCGGGCCCTGACCGCAATATTGAAACCAACCATCGCATGATGATGGGGGCGTTTTCGATTGCGCAGGAACATATCCTCATCATGTCGCCCTATCTTCTACCCGACCGCGAACTGATCAGCGCGCTGGTCACGGCCGCACGGCGTGGCGTTTCGGTCGATATTGTTGTGCCGGGGGTCAATAATCTGAAACTGGTCGACCGCGCCATGCGGGCACAATTCGACCAGCTTCTGAAGGGCGGTTGCCGCATCTGGCGCGCAGGCGGCGCCTTCAACCATTCCAAACTGATGACGATCGATGGTGCGTGGAGCTATGTCGGCTCATCCAATCTCGACCCGCGCTCGCTGCGGCTGAATTTTGAGGTCGATATGGAAATTCTTGACCACACGATGGCGCGTCAGGTGGAAGAGCGCATCGGCAAGGTGATCGAGACGAGCCATCAGGTCTATCTGGAAGAGCTGAAGGCCCGACCGTTCCTTTCGCGGCTGGCCGACCGTATCATCTGGCTTGGCTCGCCGTTCCTGTAAATCCTACGACACCAGTTGCTGCAACTCGTCCTGCTGCGTCTGGCAGTTCAGATATTCCATCGCGCCGCGCAGATTGACATGCGCCTTCAGCGGCAGATGATCGGAAGCAACGCGGGCAAGTGGCGTATTATGCACCTCAACCGAGGTGACAAGATTATGCGGCGTGCTGAGCACACGGTCGAGCGCCAGTACGGGAAAGCGCGACGGAAAACTTGGCACGGCCGTTGCCTCATGGTTGAAGATCGGCAGGAGTGATGCCAGCGAAGAGCGCTTGCCGATACGCCATTCGTTGAGATCGCCAATCATCAGGGTTGGCAATGTGTCGGCTTCCTGCAGGATCGACAGGATGGTTTCGGCCTGCTGCTCGCGCGAGCGCTTCAACAGGCCGAGATGGGCGGCGATGACTCTCAGATCGCCGGCCGGAAACTGCAGATCGACAATGATCGCTCCCCGCGGCTCGACGCCGGGCAGGGCAAGCTGGCGGACATTCCTGACCACGCCTTCCCGAAACAGGATGACATTGCCGTGCCAGCCATGCGCCTTTGGCATGGTGGAGGTGATCGGCACGGGCACCAGGCCGTGGCGGCGTTCCAGAAGCCCCAGATCAAGCAGGCCGGCGCGTTCGCCGAAACGCTTGTCTGCCTCCTGTAGCGCGATCACATCCGCATCGATTTCGCTGATCACATCGGCGGTGCGCTGCGGGCTGAAGACCTTGTCGATGCCAACGCATTTGTGGACATTATAGGAGGCAATGACAATGTCCCCGCCACCGATATTGGCGCTGGCCGGCCTGAAACCCGGACGGTTGCGGATCGCCTGAAGGATCGTTGACGAGAGGCGGCTTGGCCCTTTTTTCCTGTGCACCCTTTTATACCCGTATGTGGTTTGACCAGAGACAAATATAGTATCGCGTCATGCTACGCCAAGTCGACTCTGTATAAAACAACGATGCCCAGCGTCACAAATCATTGATGGGCGCGCGAGAGAGGTGTTACTTGTCAAGAATTGCGGTGTTTTGATGTCAGAACCACGCTTTGTTATTTGGACAATATCCTTGGCTGCCTGAGAAAGACAAAGACTGCGCGGTTTGACTTGCGGCTGCCAGGCGTTGTTGCAGGGATCTGATTGCCGATCAATTCTGGCATGCCCTGGAGATGCTGCTTCCATGCGCGACACAACCCGGGCGCAACCTGTTGCATTGAGACGAAGGGCCATGCCCCTGTCTTGTCTGGGCATGAGCTGTCCTGAAGCCGCACCTGCCGTTTAGAAGCGGGAACCGGAAAACATCAATGAATTCAAGCAACAAAAAAGCCCGCGCAAACGGGCTTTTTGGGCTGCTTCCAGACCTTGGTAATGGTCGGAAGACTTGGAACTGGTGCCCAGGAGAGGACTCGAACCTCCACGCCCTTGCGAGCGCCAGCACCTGAAGCTGGTGCGTCTACCAATTCCGCCACCTGGGCAACGAGCACCCATCTAAGGGGTCAGCCTGCTTCTGTCAATCGCGTTTTCCATCTTAATCCAGCTTTTTTTATGGAAGCTTTGTGGACAGGCGGAAAAGCAGGCCAAAAAAGCAAAAATTGCAGCTAACACACTGATATGAGACGATGAAAGCCGCATGTGGCGGCTTTCGGCAGGCAGAATCACCCGAAAAGAATCATTTCCCGCGAAAAGAATCATCTATTTCGCAGACAGCACGTCCTTGGAGGCAACCGTCGAATCAGCATTCAGGCGGTAAATGATAGGAACGCCGGTTTCGAGTTCCCGCTTGAGGATTTCTTCCGGGCTGAGACCTTCAAGCGCCATGATCAACGCGCGCAACGAATTTCCGTGGGCAGCAACCAGAACCGATTCGCCGCGCAGCACATGCGGCTGGATGTAATACATGTAATAAGGCCAGACACGTGCGCCGGTATCCTTCAGGCTTTCACCGCCCGGCGGTGGCACGTCATAGGAACGGCGCCAGATGTGAACCTGCTCTTCCCCCCATTTGGCGCGTGCATCGTCCTTGTTGAGGCCGGAGAGGTCGCCATAATCGCGTTCATTGAGCGCCTGATTGCGGATGGTTTCGAGATCCGACTGGCCAAGCTGATCCAGAATATGCTGGCAGGTCACCTGAGCGCGGGTCAGTGCAGAGGTGAAAGCGATGTCGAATTTCAGACCGGCAGCCTTGAGACGTTCGCCTGCGGCCTTGGCTTCGGCATGGCCTTTTTCGGTCAGGCCCGGATCACGCCAGCCGGTAAAGAGGTTCTTGAGGTTCCATTCGCTTTGGCCGTGGCGGACAAGCACGAGGGTTCGAGACATGCATCACTCCCAATGATAAGAGACAAGAAACGAATGTGAAAAGGATCAGCTGTCAAGGCCGAGAACATCGCGCATGGAATAAAGGCCAGGTTTTCTGCCATGCGCCCAGAGTGCGGCCTTCACCGCGCCGCGCGCGAAAATGGCGCGATCCTGTGCCTGATGCGACAGGGTAATGGTTTCGCCGGTTCCAGCCAGAATGACGGAATGGTCGCCAATGACCGAGCCGCCGCGCAAGGTGGCAAAGCCGATCGTGCCGTCTTCGCGCGGGCCAGTATAGCCGTCGCGCACACGCACGCTATGTTCGGAGAGATTGATGTTGCGCCCCCTGGCTGCTGCCTCGCCCAAGAGCAATGCCGTGCCCGATGGCGCATCGACCTTGTGCTTGTGGTGCATCTCAAGGATCTCGATGTCGAAATCTTCCGGCCCCAGCGCCTTTGCGGCCTTTTCGACCAGAACCGACAGGAGATTGACGCCAAGGCTCATATTGCCGGATTTGACGATCACGGCATGGCGGGCTGCGGCGCGAATCTGCGCCTCATCTTCGGGCGAACAGCCGGTGGTGCCGATCACATGCACGATGCGCGCCTGTGCCGCCAGACCGGCAAAATAGACGCTTGCGCCGGGGCTGGTGAAATCAAGCACACCATGCGCTTTGGCAAAAACCGGCAGCGGGTCATCGGTGATGGTGATGCCCAGCGCGCCAAGGCCTGCAATTTCGCCGGCATCCCGCCCCAGATGTGGGGAGCCTTCACGTTCGATCGCGCCGGCCAGTCTTGCGCCGTCGATGGCTTGAATGGCGCGGATCAGGGCCTGTCCCATGCGTCCGCCCGCACCAACAACGACGAGGTTCATTTCGCCCGCAGCATTATTCGCTTCGCCGGACATCCGGGGTTTCCTCCACACTTATCGCATTGTCTTCCAGATCTGCCTGCCCGCTCTGCAGCTGATAGAAACGGGCATAAATGCCGTTTTCGACCTTGACCAGATCCTCATGGCGGCCCTGTTCAATCACACGGCCGGCTTCCATCACCACAATGCAGTCGGCATTGACGATGGTTGAAAGGCGATGCGCAATGACAATCGTTGTGCGCCCGCGCATGATGGTTTCCAGCGCTTGCTGCACACGCTTTTCCGATTCATTGTCGAGCGCCGATGTTGCTTCATCAAGCAGCAGCACGGGCGCATTGCGGACAATGGCGCGGGCAATGGAAATGCGCTGGCGCTGGCCGCCGGAAAGCGTGACGCCATTTTCGCCGATGGGCGTGTCATAACCCTGTGGCTGCTGCAAGATGAACTCATGCGCATTGGCAAGCCTTGCCGCTTCAACGACTTCATCCATGCTGGCATCTGGCCGGCCATAGCGGATATTGTCGGCAATCGAGCCTTCAAACAGATAAGGCTGCTGCGAGACATAGGCGATGGCCTGGCGCAGCGAATGTTTGGTGACTTTTGCCACATCCTGACCGTCAAACAGGATGCGCCCCTGATCGAGATCATAAAAGCGCTGGATCAGGTTGATCAGCGTGGACTTGCCTGCACCGGAAGCCCCCACAATCGCGGTGGTCTGGCCGGCCCTGGCAGTAAAGCTCACATTGCGGAGCACGGGCGCATTGCCGCCATAGGAAAAGGAGACTTTCTCAAATGCGATCTCGCCGGGGCCGGGAACAAGTTCCACCGCATCAGGCACGTCGCGCTGATGCGGTTCCATATCCAGCACTTCATAGATCATGCGCGCATTGACGAGCGCCCGTTCCAGCCCGACCTGAAGCCGGGCAAGGCGGCGAGCCGGATCATAGGCAAGCAGCAGGGCGGTGATGAAGGCAAACATCGAGCCCGGCGGCAATTGATGCGCGATGGCGCGATAGCCACTATAGGCGAGTACGCCCGCAACCGCAAAACCGGCCAGCACCTCGGCAATCGGGGTTGTGCGCTCGGAGACCTTGGCGATCTTGTTGCTGCGGCCCTCGGCCTGATCGATCAACACATTGATCTTGTCACGCAGGAGATCTTCCATCGTGAAGGCCTTCACGATGGCGATACCTTGCACCGATTCCTGCATGGCGCCGAGCAGGCGGGAATTGAGATGCACCAGTTCGCGCGTGACGGAACGAATGCGGCGCGAAATATAGGCAACCGCCAGAATGAGCGGTGGGCCGATCAGGAACACGACCGCTGACATGACCGGATCCATATAGAACATAGTGCCGACCAGACCGATCAGCGCGATGCAGTCGCGCGCGATCGAGGTGATTGTCATGTTGAGCAGGTCACGAATGCCGGTGACATTCTGGTTGATCTGGGCCGCGAGATGGCCGGAGCGCGTGTCATTGTAAAAATCAAGGCCCAGCTTCATCAGGTGGTCGAAAATGCGCTTCTGGTAGCGCGCGACCAGATTGTTGCCGATCTTGGCCAGCTCCACGGCCTGAATATAGCTGGTGATGCCGCGCAGGATGAAAATGCCGAGAATCGTGCCGCAGATCACCGCGAGCAGTCCGATTTTCTGTTCATAGAAAATCTTGTCGATCATCGGCTTCATCATATAGGCGAGCGCGCCGTTCGATGCGCCGACAATGACCGAGGCGATGATGACGATGATATAATTGCGCTTATATTCGTGGAAATTTTCCGCAAGCATGCGCCGGATAACGCGCGTTGCCTCGCCCGGATCGATCTTTTTCTTCTTCTTGAACAGGCTCACGTGAAGATGCGCTTTGTCTTGGCCCGGCAGAACCGGAACACGGGGTTGCACTAGGGTCTCGCATTGCGGGGCAGATACTGGCCGCGCAACGTCTCTATAACCTCACTGGAACCGCTTGACCATCCTCAAGCGTGCGAAACACCGTTGAACAATCAGGCGAGCTGCCAGCGACGGCCTTCGGTTCCGACCTGAAAAGCGGCCGGGTTCTGCGCATAGGCGGACAGTCCGACGAGGGCGGCCTGTGGATGGGTGACGACCCGGATCGGTATATCACGCATGATATGGCTGTGCGGCGCCTTGTCTTCAAAGGCCTGGCGCAGGTGCCCGGTTTTCAGCGCCGGCAGGATATGTTGCGGAATGCCGCCGGAAAGATAGACGCCGCCATGCGCCATGAAGATCAGCGCCATGTCTCCGGCAACGCGGCCAAGATAGGTGGCAAACAGATCAAGCGTTTCCTTGGCCTGTGGATTGTTTCCGGCAAGACCGGCAGAGGAAATGTCGACAGGGGTGGCAAGGATTGGTTCAACCCCGTCGGCCCTGCAGATGGCAACATAAAGATTGCGCAAGCCCCGGCCGCAGAGAATCTGTTCGGCGGTGACCCGGCCTTCGATGCGCTCGACATGCGGGAAAATCTGATAGTCGCGCTCTGTCTGCGGCCCCAGATCAATATGGCCACCTTCACCCGGCACGGGAACCCATGATTTGGTCGTGCGAACCAGACCCGCCACGCCAAGGCCGGTGCCGGGGCCAAGCACCACGCGCGTGGCAGTGATTTCAGCCGGATTGCCGCCGATGGGTTCAAAACTGCCCTTGTCAAGGGCGACAACCGCCAGGGCCTGCGCCTCGAAATCGTTGAGCACGATCACATCTTCCACCCCAAGACCGGCAATCATTTCGTGCGGGCGCACGACCCAGGCGCAATTGGTCAGATCGATCTCGTCGCCTTCAACCGGGCCTGCAACGGCCAGAATGGCCGAACGCGGCCTGGTGGCCAGCCTGTCCAGAACAGCAGTCCGGATGGCTTCATCAATCGTGGGATAATTGGCGGTCTGAACCACGATAATATCACGCGGCTCATGGTCGCCTTCGTTCAGAATCGCAAAGCGCGCATTGGTGCCGCCAATATCACCGACAAGAACGGGAAAGTGAAAGTTCTGGTCGGTCTGCATGATAATCCGCGATCCCTTTGATGATGTCTGGCAATAACGGGCATGCTGTCCTGCAACCGGGCAGCTGGCTGCGGCATCTCTACAATATCAGCCGGAAAATCAAAATCGATTTTTATGTCAGTCACCGAAATTCAATCGTTTTAAGAAAGCAAATTCACGCGGTTTTCAATGAAACACAGCGAAAATCAGATCCTGCCATGATCGTGCGCCGGTAAGCACACGCATCAATCTGCAACCGTTCAGGAGCCATCATGGCTGCGGGCACTGCAGCGGCCTAGCGTGCGCCATAGGTGACTTCGGCGATGGAATTTGGCCCGGGGGCTGCCAGAACAGCGGCGCAGGCCTTGGGCAGGTCCGAGACCATCAACGGCCTTGGTTTCGGCGCAGGCTTGTCGGATGGCTTGGCTGGCTTCCACGGTTCATCGGTAAACCACCAGGCCAACGACTTGTCGCAACCATCGCCGGCAGGCACTGGCGGCTGTGACTTGCAGCCGGGCGAGCCGGGCTGGCAGCCAATGCGGACATGGAAGTGGTAATGATGGCCCCAATAGGGGCGCACCTTGCCAAGCCAGCTGCGATCACCCTTGACCGTATCGCAGAGCTGTTTCTTGATGCCGGGATGGACAAAGATGCGTTCGACTTCCGGATAGCTTGCCGCATGCCGGATGAGAGCGGTGTGGCTTGGCGTCCATTTGGCCGGATCGACATAGAGTGAATTGGGCTTCAACATGGAGATGGCCGAAACATTTTCGCGCTCGGCATCGGTGAAACGTTTCTTGGGCATTGGGGTGAGCCAGATATCGGCATCAAGCCCGACCTGATGCGAGGCATGGCCGGACAGCATCGGGCCGCCGCGCGGCTGCGAGATGTCGCCAACCAGAAGACCATTCCAGCCATCCCTGGCGGCATCGCGCGAGAGCTTTTCCAGAAGCGCAATCATGCGCGGATGGCCCCAGCGGCGGTTGCGCGAAAGCCGCATGACCTGCCAGTGCGGCCCGTCCGTCGGCAGGGCAACGGCGCCGGAAAGGCAGCCCTTGTTGTAAAAGCCGAAGGATTGCGGCTCCTTGGCAAGATTGGGAAGCTGCTGTCTGCCAAAGGCCTGTTTTGCCGGCATGTCCTCGGCCCGGGTGACCATGGTGCTTTCGCCGACAAGCATCGCTGTCATCATGCCGGCCATGAAAAGGCGAGCGAAGAATCCGGTCTTGCGATTTCTGGTCATGGCAATGTCCTGCAATTGCATCAGGGGGATCCGCCGAATCACGCCGGATCAGTAGTGTTTCACCGTCCGGTCCGGCAATTTACCAGTTTTTGTCCCGCCACATGGACAAAAATGCGGCACGATAGTCGGGATAGACAAATTCATAGCCGAGGTTGATCAGGCGCTTATTGGAGACACGCTTGTTCTCGTCATAAAAGGAACGCGCCATGGGTGTCATCTCGGCCTGTTCAAACGGGATTTCTGGCGGCGGTGTTACGCCCATCAGTTCGGCGGCAAAGCTGACGACATCCTGCGCGGGGGCAGGCTCGCTGTCGGTCACATTGAATATGCCGCCCTTGTCGGTGCTGCTTAAAAAGCGCAAGACGCCCGCAATATCATCAACATGAATACGGTTGAAAATCTGACCCGGCTTGATGATGCGCCGGGCCGTGCCGCGCTCCAGATTGATGAAGGCATTGCGCCCCGGTCCGTAAATGCCGGACAGGCGTAAAATGGCAAGCGGCAGGCCATATTGATTGGCCAGAGCCATCCATGCGCGTTCGGCCGCAAGACGCTCAAGCGAGCGGGGCGAGACGGTAATGCACTCGGCAGTTTCGTCAATCCAGCGGCCCTGATAGTCACCATAGACGCCAACGGTTGAAAGATAGCCGATCCAGCGGATCTGATTGTCCGGGCGGGAAAGTGCCTCTGCAACAAGGGCGAGGCACGGGTCTTTCGTTTCGCGCGGGGGGACGGAAATGATGACATGGCTTGCCCTGGCAAGACGGTCGGGCAGTTCGGGCGCGGCGGACACTCCATCGAACAGAAGCGGTGCAATGTGTGCCTGTTCAAGGATGGGAAAATCTTCAACTTTTCTGGTCGTGCCGTCGAGCTGTTTGGCCTCATCCTTTATCAGCCGGGCAAAAGCCCTGGCCGAATACCCCGCCCCGAAGAAGAATATGCGCATGTCAGTTGCTCTCCCCCAGCCATTCCGCCTGCACATCTGCATCGGTTTCATCTGCAAAATGCGCGTTGCGCAAGGCTGCAAATGTCGGTGCATCTGCAAGCTGCCGCAAGGCCCAGACCGCCATGGCGCGCACCAGCGGCGCGGCGTCGTTGAGCAGGGCAATGATCTGCGGCACAAGGCTTGTGTCGCCGGAATTGCCGCTTGCAATCAACACATTGCGTAAGAAACGGTCGCGCCCGATGCGCTTGATGGGCGAGCCGGAAAAGAAGGCGCGGAACGCCGGATCATCCATTGCGAGAAAATTGGCAAGGCGCGGCGCAATCAGCTCTTCGCGCGCTTTCAGCTTCAGCTCATTTGCAGCCTGTGCGAACTTGTTCCACGGGCAGGCGGCAAGGCAGTCATCACAGCCATAGATGCGATTGCCGATGGCCTTGCGGAATTCGAGCGGAATCGTGCCCTTGTTTTCAATGGTCAGATAGGAAATGCAGCGGCGCGCATCGATGCGGCGCGGGGCAGGGAAGGCATTGGTCGGGCAGGCGTCAAGACAGGCGCGGCAGGAGCCGCAATGATCCTTTTCCGGCTCATCCGGCGGGATCTCGGCCGTGGTGAAGATGGAGCCGAGAAAGAACCACGAACCAAGCGTGCGGCTGACCAGATTGGTATGCTTGCCCTGCCAGCCAAGCCCTGCTGCTTCCGCCAGCGGTTTTTCCATGACGGGGGCCGTATCGACAAAGACCTTGACGTCCTTGCCGGCGCGGGCGGCAAGGCGGCTGGCGACATGCTTGAGCCTGCCCTTGATGACATCGTGATAATCGCGGTTCTGCGCATAGACCGAGATCGCGCCGCAATTTCTTTTCTGATGGACGGCCAGCGGATCATGTTCCGGCGCATAATTCATCGCCAGCATCATGATGGAGCGCACTTCCGGCCACAGGACAGAGGGATTGGCGCGGCGTTCCTCGGTTTCCTCCATCCAGACCATGTCTGCATGCTGGCCGTCTGCGATGAACTGGCGCAGCCGGGGCGGGGCAAGCGGAATGGCATCGGGTGTGGTGAAGGCGACGGCGTCAAAGCCGGCCGCCCTTGCTTCGGCAATCAGGAAGGTTTTCAGGCGTTCGGATTTCGGATCAGAAATCGAGGTCGCCATAATGCGCCACCGGAGCAAGGCCGCGCACGCGATCAGCGAGCAGCGGGCGGAAGGAGGGGCGCGATTTCATGCGCGTATACCAGTCACGCGCGGCTTTGGTCTCGCCCCATTCGATTTCGCCGAGATAATCAAGCACGGAAATGGCTGCTGCCGCCGCCATGTCGGCATAGCTTGGCACGGGGCCAGCCAGCCAGTCACGGGTGGCGGCAAGCCAGTTCACATATTTCATGTGTTGACGAATATTGGTGCGTGCGGCGCGGATGGCGGTGGAATCCGGCGCGCTGCCGCCAATTTCTGCCGCCATTTGCAGCTTGAACACGCGTTCGCGCGCAATATGGCGGGTGACTTCATTTTCAAACTTGATCAGGAACCAGTCCACCAGACGGCGCACCTCGACACGTTCGGCCGGGCTTTCCGGCAAGAGACGGCGGTTGCGCTTCAATGCGCCGCGTGTTTCGTCGAGATATTCGGCAATCACGGTTGCGCCGACGACCGGCAGATCCTTTTCAGCCAGAAGCACAGGCAAGGTGCCAGCAGGGTTGAGCGCCAGGAATTCCTTGCGGCGCGACCAGGGACGCTCCTCAATCAGGGCTGCTTCTACGTCATATTCGCCAAGGATAAGGCGCACATAGCGCGATCCAGAAGACATGGGATGATGAAAAAGCGTGAGCATGATCGGACGCGATACTTTCGACTGGCTTACTTGAAAGATTGGTCAATATACAGGGCGACTGGCGTTAGCACCAATGGCAGGCTAGTTTGCTGCAGAGTGATTCGAGCCGCCTTAACGAACTTGCAGTCTATAAGGGCTATGTTGGTTCGAGACAAGCAATCGCTGTTAAGGCTCTGCGCAGCGTGACCAGCCAAATGACGACGGAATATTCCCGTGCCAGCACGCATATACGCTATTTAAGGTTCTGCTAAATGGAAATACTGCATTTTTTCGAAGCCGCGTTTCTCGGTTTGCTGGAAGGATTGACTGAGTTCATTCCGGTTTCTTCCACGGGGCATCTGTTGCTGGTTGGTCACTTTCTGGGCTTTGAATCAACGGGCAAAACCTTCGAGGTGCTGATCCAGCTTGGCGCCATTCTGGCCATTCTGTCAGTCTATTCCGCCAAACTTGTGACATTGGCGAGAGATTTTCCCTCTGATGCGCGCACGCGGCGTTTTGTCTTTGGCGTCTTGCTGGCCTTTCTGCCTGCGGCTGTCATCGGGGCGCTGGCGCATGGCTTCATCAAGACGGTGCTGTTTGAAACGCCGATGCTGGTCTGTTCCATGCTCATTCTTGGCGGCTTCATCCTGCTCTGGGTCGATGAGCTGGAGCTGAAGCCGCGCTATCATGATGTGATGGACTATCCGCTGCCAATCTGCCTTGCGATCGGCTTTTTCCAGTGCCTTGCCATGGTGCCGGGGGTATCGCGCTCTGGCTCGACCATTGTTGGTTCGCTGCTTCTGGGGGCAGACAAGCGCTCGGCGGCGGAATTTTCGTTCTTCCTTGCCATGCCGACCATGGCCGGCGCCTTCACCTATGATCTTTACAAGAACCGCCACATCCTGTCCTTCCATGATGGTGCGCTGATTGCGGTCGGCTTTGTGATGGCGTTCATTTCAGGCGTGTTCGTGGTGCGCCATCTGCTTGATTATGTCTCGCGCCATGGCTACCGGCTGTTTGCCTGGTGGCGGCTGATTGTCGGCTCGGCGGGCATTGCCGCCCTGCTGATCTGGGGCTGAAACAGTTCCAGGAAAAGTGGGTACAGGTTTTCCGCCTGGGAACTGCGGAAAACAACATGCCAGGGCAATCAGCGTTTTCGTGAAAATCTGGATTGCTCCAGGCTTCTCCCCATGCCGGTTTGCAATCATGCAATGGGACGCACAACACGCGCCCCCACACACGCCATGCGGATTATTTGTGTCTCATGCGCATCGGGATTGGGCGCACCAATATGGCATTTTCAAAAAACCAGAAGCTCTGGCCCCAGTGTCTATCATGCATTTGGCATGGCATCAGGGCGCAAGCGGTGTCCGAAACATGCAGGCAGAACGTTCCTGAATGCCTGTTGCAAGAATGCCAAGTGTCATGATGGGGGGCATGATATATTGGAGCATTGCAATGGCCTTCCTTGAAAAGTTTGAGCAACTCGGACAATCGGAAGGTTGGGCCTTTTCCGTCAGGCGGGAAACAACAATATGAAGGGAAATGATCCTGCATATAAATAAGCGCCTGTTTGTATCAGGCGCTTATATTCAAACATTCGTATTTATAACATCAGGCATTATTTAATCATGCGAAGCCGGTCTTGGTGTACTGACCGGCAACGCGATAGCGCCACAGATAGGCCGGCAGGATGGTATCGACGGCTTCCGGATGGATCCCCATGCCTTCGAGCGTCCGTCCCTGTTTTTTTGCTTCTTCCGAAACGACATTGTCGCTTTTCAACAGCTTGACCTGATCCGAGGTCAGGCACGGATTTGGCAACAGGCCGAGCACCTTGGCCTGCAGGCTTGCCAGCCACCATGGAATCGAGACGATGGCGCGCTTGCGCATGATCACGCGCAGCATGTCTTCCATCCAGTAACGGAAGGTCTGCACATCCGGGCCGCCCAGCTCATAGACGCCGCCCGGCATCAGCTTGCCATCAACGGCGCGGGCGACAGCCTCGGCGACATCGCCGACATAGACCGGCTGCAATTTGGTTTCGCCGCCGCCGATGACCGGCAGGAAGGGCGAGAAGCGCGCCATATTGGCGAAACGGTTGAAGAAGCGGTCTTCATGACCAAAAATGATCGACGGACGCAGGATCACTGCGGTCGGAACGGCCTCCAGCACGGCGATTTCGCCTTGCGCCTTGGTGCGGGCATAGGCGGACGGCGAATTGATGTCTGCGGCAAGCGACGAGACATGTGTCATGTTGATGCTGGCGGCCTTGGCGGCTTCGGCAACATTCTTGGCGCCCTGGACATGAACCGCATTGAAACGCTGCTTGCCGCTTTCTGACAGGACACCAACAAGGTTGACGACATGGTCGGAACCCTGAAGCACATGATCCACAGACTTGCGGTTGCGGATATTGGCCTGCACCATCTGAAGCTGGCCAACATTGCCGAGCGGACCCATGTAATAGGCGATTTCCGGCTTGCGTACCGCGACGCGAACGCGATAGCCGCGCTTGGCGAGCGCAGCCACGACTGCACGACCGACAAAGCCGGTGCCACCAAAGACAGTGACCAGTTTAGGCTTGTTGTGCACTTCGTTCGGTTCGGTTTTCATCCTCTACTCCTGCAGGAAGGTCAGATAGCGTGGCCTTGCGTCGGCCGCCTTATTTCGGCGTTGATTTACTGCCTTTTTGCGCCAAGGCAAAGGGGGCTTGTTGTCACGAGGACAAAACTGTTGTCTTTTCCCAATATAAACGCGCAATAGCGCTTTGAGATTTTGTTGCTTGCTGGTAAATCGCGCGCATGAGCACACCATTAGACCATATTCGCAACTTTTCAATCGTCGCCCACATCGACCACGGCAAATCGACGCTGGCCGACCGCCTCATTCAGTTGACCGGCGGACTGGACACGCGCGAGATGAAGGATCAGGTCCTCGACTCGATGGATATCGAGCGTGAGCGCGGCATTACCATCAAGGCACAGACCGTGCGCCTGCATTACAAGGCGAAGAACGGCGAAGACTATGTGCTGAACCTGATCGACACGCCCGGCCATGTCGACTTTGCCTATGAGGTCTCGCGCTCGCTGGCTGCCTGTGAAGGCTCGCTGCTGGTGGTTGATGCCTCACAGGGAGTGGAGGCGCAGACACTCGCCAATGTCTATCAGGCCATCGACAATAACCACGAGATCGTGGTGGTTCTCAACAAGATCGACTTGCCGGCTGCCGATCCTGACCGCGTCAAGCAGCAGATTGAAGAAGTGATCGGCATTGATGCCTCCGAGGCTGTGCATATTTCAGCCAAGACCGGCCTTGGCATTGAAGATGTGCTTGAGGCCATCGTGCACAAGCTGCCAGCGCCGCGCGAAGGCGACCGCAATGCGCCGCTCAAGGCCATGCTGGTCGACAGCTGGTATGATTCCTATCTCGGTGTCATTGTTCTGGTGCGCGTGATCGATGGCGTGCTGAAAAAGGGCATGACCATCCGCATGATGGGCACGGGCGCGAAATATCCGGTCGAGCGCACCGGCGTGTTCACGCCGAAAATGGTGCATGTGGACGAGCTTGGCCCCGGCGAGCTTGGCTTCATTACCGCTTCGATCAAGGAAGTGGCCGATACGCGCGTGGGCGATACCATCACCGATGAGCGCCGCCCGACCGAACAGATGCTGCCGGGCTTCAAGCCGGCCCAGCCGGTCGTCTTTTGCGGCCTGTTCCCGGTCGATGCGGCAGACTTTGAAGACCTACGCAGCGCCATGGGCAAGCTGCGCCTGAATGACGCCTCCTTCTCCTATGAAATGGAAACCTCGGCCGCACTCGGTTTTGGCTTCCGTTGCGGCTTCCTGGGTCTTCTGCATCTGGAAATCATCCAGGAACGGCTTGAGCGCGAGTTTAATCTTGACCTGATCACCACGGCG
Source organism: Daeguia caeni (assembly GCF_042653845.1). Taxonomy (NCBI): domain Bacteria; kingdom Pseudomonadati; phylum Pseudomonadota; class Alphaproteobacteria; order Hyphomicrobiales; family Brucellaceae; genus Daeguia; species Daeguia caeni. The sequence continues at coordinate 24,689 of NZ_JBHSEL010000036.1, forward strand.
CCTTCGGTTGTCTATCGCCTGAAGATGACGGACGGTACGGTGAAGGAGCTGCACAATCCGGCCGACATGCCGGATGTGGTGAAGATTGCGGCGATCGAGGAGCCGTGGATCCGCGCAACCGTGATGACGCCGGATGATTATCTTGGCGCGATTATGAAACTGTGTCAGGAGCGCCGCGGCATTCAGGTTGATCTCACCTATGTCGGCCCGCGCGCCATGATTACCTATGATCTGCCGCTCAACGAAGTGGTATTCGACTTCTATGACCGCCTGAAATCGATCTCCAAGGGCTATGCCTCGTTTGACTATAATCTTTCGGATTATCGCGAGGGTGATCTGGTCAAGATGTCGATTCTGGTCAATGAAGAGCCGGTCGATGCGCTTTCCATGCTGGTGCACCGTTCGGCGGCGGAAAAGCGCGGCCGTGCGCTGTGCGAGAAGCTGAAGGAGCTGATCCCGCAGCACATGTTCAAGATTCCGATCCAGGCGGCGATTGGCGGACGCATCATTGCGCGCGAGACGATCTCGGCACTGCGCAAGGACGTGACGGCCAAGTGCTATGGCGGCGACGTGACGCGCAAGCGCAAGCTTCTGGAAAAGCAGAAGGAAGGCAAGAAGCGTATGCGCCAGTTCGGCAAGGTCGAAATCCCGCAGGAGGCCTTCATCCAGGCGCTCAAGATGGGGGATGATTGATTACCCGTCGTTCTCTGGAGCAATCAGGTTTTCATGAAAATGCTGATTGCTCCAGCAGGTTGCTTTCTCGGTTCCGGAAACAGGTCCCCACTTTTCCTGGAGCGGCTGCGGCACTCAGATTGCCGCGAATAAATCCCGGTTTGCAAGCCATGAAGATGGATTGCAAACCGGGTCTGAATCGAAAATTGCTAGGGATCTGAACGGTCAGATCAAAATATTTTCAAGGCAGGGCAAATATGCTTCCGCTCCTTCCATAATGGTCGGAGCACATGCCAAAGCACATTTATCTACATTTGAAATGATGCTGCAGACTGCAGCATGGCGCTGCCAATGCTGAAAAATGTAATGGTCGATAATAGTATGGAGGCCATTATCTTTTCCACAATGTAATTCCTTATGAAAATAATAATTCGATACGAAATTCCTGTATCGATGATTACATCTTATCACCATAAAAAATAACAATAAATCCATATATTTTTGTCATATTTATTTCGACTGCAATCGTATTTTATTAAAAAATAAAACGCATGATTGGCGTTATTTTTAAACAAATATACTATTATATTAAAAGTTGCTTCGGATGGATTTAGTTTACAATAAGGCCGTCATAGTTCAATATTTTGTGGTTTGCTGCGGCTTTCATGCATGCAGGACCATGCGTAAACATCAGGACGGGACGGTCGCGCGCGCGGGGATTTGCCGCTATAATCTGTCCAGAGTGGCAGTTCCAGGAAGAGTGGAAACCGGTTTTCCGCCTAGGCTGCGAAACAATGTTAAAATAGCATGTTGAAGCAATCAGCATTTCCGTGGAAATCTGAATTGCCCAAGCGGAATATGTCATGCCAAAGGCGAAAGATTACAGTCCGTGACCGTCAGAATTTCTCTTACCTATTGTGCGCAATGCAACTGGATGCTGCGCGCGGCATGGCTGGCGCAGGAATTGCTGCAGACTTTTGGCCAGGATCTGGCAGAAGTGTCGCTGAGGCCCGGCACAGGCGGTATTTTTGAAATCCGCGTGCATAGCCGGATGGCAGTGAAACGCTTGTCTGGGAACGCAGGCGCGATAACGGCTTTCCGGAGGCCAAGGTGCTGAAACAGCGCGTGCGTGATCTTGTCTGGCCAGAGCGCGATCTGGGTCATGCAGATCGCAGCTCCACAGCCGGATAATGCCATGCAGGTTTTCATGCAGGTTTGAAGTGGTTTTCGTGGCCTGAATTTAAGCCCATTGGTCCGAAACCTGATGCGTGGGTCGCAGGTTATGACATGCAGGCTTGTGAAAGGCTTCAGGCGTTTCCCGAACGCGCAGCCATCCCGATTTCACGGAAACGCTAAAATGGCTCTGGCAAATGGTTTGCCGCCCTGTTTTCCGCAATTCCGGACGGAAACAGGTTTCGACATTTTCTGGAACTGCCTAGTCTTCATCGACCACGCGCAAACGCAGTGCGCCGGGTGTTCGTTCGCCGGGGCGCGTCTGCGGGGCGTCCTCGATCGGTTTTTCGCCCAGTTCCAGCGCCTCGATCTTTGCGCCGCGCTTCATGACCTTGGATGACGACACCAGAATATCGTCAATATCCTTGCTTGCCTGCTGGAAATGCCCTTGCAGCTTGCGCACGCGCTCATCAAGCCGCGCCACATCTTCCATCAGCCGGATCACTTCCGCCTGAATGACATGGGCCTGTTCGCGCATGCGCGCATCTTTCAGGATGGCCTGAATGACCTGGATCGACAGCATCAGGAGCGATGGCGAGACAATCACCACGCGCGCGCGATGGGCGCGCTGCACCAGCGCCTCGAAATGTTCATGAATATCGGCAAAGATCGACTCGGATGGCACGAACAGAAAGGCCGTATCCTGGGTTTCACCGGGGATCAGATATTTGTCGGCAATGTCCTTGATATGGGTTTCCATGTCGCGGCGAAACTGTGCAATCGCCTGTTTGCGCGCTTCCGGTTGTTCGGTTTCGCGCATGGCGTTCCATGCTTCGAGCGGGAATTTCGCGTCAACCACCAGAGACGGCGCATTGTTTGGCATGCGCACCAGACAGTCGGGGCGGGTGCCGTTCGACAGGGTTGCCTGAAATTCATAAGCGCCCTGCGGCAGGCCATCGGCAATGATGGCTTCCATGCGTGACTGGCCAAAGGCGCCGCGTGTCTGCTTGTTGGCAAGGATGGCCTGCAACTGCACCACCTGACCGGCAAGCGACTGGATATTGTTCTGCGCCGTATCGATGATGGCAAGCCGCTCCTGCAATTTGGCGAGATTTTCATGCGTGGAGCGGGTCTGTTCGGTCATGGTCTGGCCGAGACGGTGGGTCATGCCGTCAAGCCGCTCGCGAATGGCCTGATTCAGCTCTGCCTGGCGCGAGCCGAAGACCTCCGCCATGGTCTGCATGCGGCCCTGCATTTCGGCCTGGGCCTTGAGGATTTCGGCCATGCGATATTCGGCTTCGCGGGCACGTTCTTCCGCCTGCGCTTCTGCCACGGCGCGCAGCCGGGCCGAACGGGCGGCCGTAATCAGAAACAGGGCAAGACAGAGCACCACCACCACAATGGCCGCAAGCAGGAGATCGCCAAGCGAAAAGATGGTGCTGCCAAGCTGTAACAGCGGTTCATGCAACAAAGACTGGTTTTCCATTTTGCAAGCTTAGCTGATTCGTACAAACTTGCAGAGATCAAAACGGGAACATTTTGCAAAGCGCAATTGACGAGTTCGCATCGAGCGATTACGTGGAAGCCATGTCAGTAAAACCGCTTATCATTCTCCCCGATCCGCTGCTGCGTCTGGTTTCCAAGCCGGTTGAACGCTTTGATGACCAGTTGCGCAAATTTGCCGGCGACATGTTCGACACCATGTATGATGCGCCGGGCATTGGCCTTGCCGCCATTCAGGTGGGCGAGCCGATCCGCATGCTGGTTATTGATCTCGCCAAGGGCGACGAGGAGAAACAGCCGCATGTTTTCGTCAATCCACAGATTGTTTCCTCCTCGGATGAGCGTGGCACCTATGAAGAAGGTTGCCTGTCGATTCCCGATTATTATGCGGAGGTGGAGCGCCCGGCGAAAATCAGGGTCGAATATTTCGACCTTGAGGGCAAGCCGCAGAGCATGGATGCGGATGGGCTGATGGCGACCTGCCTGCAGCACGAGATTGACCATCTCAATGGTGTGCTGTTCATTGACCATCTGTCGAAGCTGAAGCGCGACATGGTGATCAAGAAGTTCAGGAAGCTCGCCAGGGAGCGGGCGGGCAGGAAGGTGCTGTGATGCGTATCGTCTTCATGGGCACGCCGGAATTTTCGGTGCCGATCCTGACGGCCATCATTGGCCATGGCTATGAGGTGGTGGCGGTCTATACCCAGCCGCCGCGCCCGGCGGGGCGGCGCGGGCTGGAGCTCACCAAGTCGCCGGTGCATGAAAAGGCCGAACAATTTGGCATTCCGGTCTTTACACCAAAGAGCCTGAAAGATCCGGAAGAACAGGCAGCCTTTGCTGCTCTTGAGGCTGATGTTGCCATTGTGGTGGCCTATGGGCTGCTGCTGCCCAAGGCCATTCTCGAAGCGCCGCGCCTTGGCTGTTACAATGGTCATGCCTCGCTGTTGCCGCGCTGGCGGGGGGCGGCGCCGATCCAGCGCGCGATCATGGCCGGTGACAGCGAAACCGGCATGATGATCATGAAGATGGACGAGGGGCTTGATACCGGCCCTGTCGCCATGGCGGAAAAGGTGGTGATCACGCCGGATATGACGGCGGGCGAATTGCACGACAGGCTCAGCCAGATCGGGGCAGACCTGATGGTACGCGCACTTGGCGCGCTTGAGCGCGACAGCCTTGCCCTGCAGCCGCAGGCCGAGGAAGGCATCACCTATGCCGCCAAGATCGACAAGGCCGAGGCGCGCATCGACTGGTCGAAGCCTGCCAGGGATGTGCACAACAGGATTCGCGGCCTGTCGCCCTTTCCGGGCGCATGGTGCGAAATGGAAATCAATGGCGCGGTTGAGCGGGTGAAATTGCTGCGCTCGACGCTGGGTGAGGGCAATGGCGTGCCGGGCACGGTTCTGGATGAACGCCTGACGATTGCCTGCGGCAAGGGCGCGGTTCGGCTTGTGAGCCTGCAGCGCTCTGGTGGCAAGCCTCTGGCGGCGGCAGATTTCCTGCGTGGTGCACATGTGACGAAGGTTCTTTGAACAGTGCCGCGTTACAAGCTTCTGATCGAATATGACGGCACGCCCTATGCGGGCTGGCAGCGTCAGGAAAACGGCCATACGGTTCAGGCCGCGATTGAGCAGGCGTTCAGGAAATTCTGCGGCGAGGATCTGACGCTGAGTGCGGCTGGTCGTACGGATGCCGGTGTACATGCGACAGCGCAGGTGGCGCATGTCGATCTTTCCAGGGATTGGGCTGCCGGCAAGGTGCGCGATGCGGTCAATGCCCATCTGGTGATGGCCAATGAGCGCATCAGCATTCTCAATGTCGAAAAGACGACGGATGCTTTCGACGCGCGTTTTTCCGCCCGCGCGCGGCATTATCTCTATCGCATCTGCAATCGTCGCGCGCCGCTGGCGCTGGATTATCAGCGGGCATGGTGGGTGCAGAAGCGGCTTGATCATGAGGCCATGCATGAGGCGGCCCAGCGGCTTCTAGGCGAACATGATTTCACTACCTTCCGTGCCACGCAATGTCAGGCCAAAAGCCCGGTCAAGACGCTCGACCGTCTCGATGTCACGCGCAAAGGGGATTATGTCGAATTGCGGGTGTCGGCGCGTTCCTTCCTGCACAATCAGGTGCGCTCCTTTGCCGGCAGCCTGATGGAAGTGGGGGTTGGCCGCTGGACGGCGGATGACCTGCAGGCAGCTCTTGAAGCGCGCGACCGCAAGGCCTGTGGTCAGGTGGCCCCGCCCTATGGGCTGTATCTCGTCGGTGTGGATTACGCCTTTCCGTTTTAGGCCTGATGCCAGCGCCAGCGGGCAAACAGGCACATTCCTGCAACAATCCGGATTTTCACGGAAATGCTGATTGCTCTGACATGTTGTTTCCCGCAGTTCCGGGCGGAAAACCTGTTTCGACTTTTTCTGGAATTGTTTTAATAGGCTTGATGGGCAAAGCCGATCCGGAAGATCTGCTGCAGCAGCACGGTCAGGAACAGCGTGCCGAAAAAGACACAGGCAAAGAACGGCGCGACAACCACATGCGGTCGTTGCAGGGCAACATGCGTCAGGCGATAGCCTAACACGACAGATGCGCCGAACATGATGAAGGCAAACAGCGTCGTCACATCCGCGCTGTCAGGCACGAACAGCTGCAACAGGGTGATCGGGGCAAAGAACCAGGACACAAGCGCCGTGCCCCAGTTTGTCGCAATCACATAGGGCGCATAACGGCTGGCTATGCCGATCGTGCGCGCAAGCAGGCCGACAAGGATCAGCGGAATGACCCATGCGGCAATATCGACAAAGGCCAGGCGCAGGATGATGGCAAGTCGAAAGCCGGCTTCCTCGCGGCCCGCGGTCAGATTGGCCGCAGCGCTGACCCAGCTTGCAAAGAGCGGCGGCAGCGCCACGACAATGGCATAAAAGGAAGACCAGAAATCCTCTGCCGAAATATCGAGATAATCCAGACCATCACGGCGCCCCAGCATCATGCGCCATACGCCGTTGAAATAGCGAAATATATCGTCGAGGCTCGGCATTCACACCCTATGCAAGAAAATCAGCGATGAAGCGTTCGTAAATCTGCGTCAGATCTTCCAGTTCCGCAAGCGGTACACGCTCGTCGACCATATGCATGGTCTGGCCGGCAAGGCCAAATTCAACCACCGGGCAATAATCCTTGATGAAACGGGCATCCGACGTACCGCCAGAGGTGGACAGCTCCGGGCGTCTGCCGGTCACCGCCTCGATCGATCGGGTAAGCGTGCCGATCAGCCTGTCGTCCCGTGTCAGGAAGACATGGCTTGGGCGTTCATTCCAGACGAGATCATATTGAATTGCTGTGTCACGGCCGGGGCGCAGGCGGTTTGCCTGGGCTGCGCGTTCCAGCCGCGCACAGATCTCGGCCTTCAGGCTTTCTGCCGTCCAGGTATCGTTGAAACGGATGTTGAAGCCTGCCGTCGCCCTGGCGGGAATCACATTGGTGGCGCGATTGCCGACATCAATGGTGGTGACTTCCAGATTGCTGGCCTGGAAATTTTCCGTGCCATGGTCAAAGGCCGGATCGAGCAGGCTTTCGAGCAGGCACATCATGCCGCGCACCGGATTGTCCGCACGCTGCGGATAGGCGACATGGCCCTGAATGCCATGTACGGTGATGGTGCCGGAAAGGGAACCACGGCGGCCGATCTTGATCATTTCACCCAGCGTGGTGGGATTGGTCGGCTCGCCGACGATCGATGCATCCCAGCTTTCGCCACGCTGTTTTGCCCATTCCAGCAGCTTGACCGTACCATTGATCGCCGGGCCTTCCTCGTCGCCGGTAATGAGGAAGGAGATGCTGCCCGCGAGGCTGCCATGTTTTTCCAGATGCCGGGCAACGGCTGCGACGAAACAGGCAATGCCGCCCTTCATGTCCACTGCGCCGCGGCCATACATGATGCCGTCTTCAATCGCGGCGGAGAAGGGCGGATGTTTCCACAGCGCCTCATCGCCGGGCGGCACCACATCGGTGTGGCCGGCAAACATCAGATGCGGGCCATTGCCGGATCTGCGTGCATAGAGATTTTCAATGTCCGGTGTGCCCGCTTCGCTGAAAACGGGGCGTTCGATGCTGAAACCCATGGGTTTCAGCATGTTTTCCAGTACGCCCAGTGCGCCGCCTTCAGCAGGCGTGACAGAGGGGCAGCGGATCAGGGCGGCAAGGTTTTCGGCGGGATCAACAGGCAGGGTCATGGCATCCAACTGACAAAGAGAATCAATTGGCTGCAAGACTAGAGCAATTCAGATTTTCACGGAAACACTGAATTGCTCCGACATACTGTCATTTCGCAGTTCCAGGGTGGAAAACCGGGGCCCACTTTTCCTGGAACTGCAGTTTGTCTTTTGCGCAGTTCCGGACGGAAAACCGGAGCCCACTTTTCCTGGAACTGCTTTGTGCCCTTTCGTGCATGGCGGCCTTGCCTGCCTGTTTGTGCTTGACCGGGCCGACAATGCCGTCGTTCAGTAAGCTGAAGTTGATAATGAGCCTATATGGCCGGTTGACGGGAACACGCGCATGGGAAAGCTGAGGCAGTTCTTGCCGCATACCCTGACCGGCATTGGGCAATCACTTTTCCGGCCGCAGCGGCAGAGTTGAACGAGACGGGAAGGGTTACCAGCATTCCCTGTGGCCATCTCGACTGGTGCAGGCGCAAACCGGATGATTGCTGCAGGCACAAGGTTGCAGCTCCGCTGAAATTGACCGATGCGCGGCGTGCACTGCTGCAGGTGGTCAATGATGCGGTCAACCGCAGCATAGGCGCCGTTCCGGATCAGCAGAATTACGGCTTGCGTGATTATTGGGCGATACCGGCCAAGGCAGGGGCGATTGCGAGGATTTTGTGCTCGCCAAACGCGCCAGACTCATGGCGCGGGGGATCGATCCATCCCTGTTGCTGATCACCTTGGTGCAGGGGCGTGAGCCGCATGTGGTGCTGACGGTGTGCACTGATCATGGTGACTATATTTCGACAATCTGCGCAATGAAGTGCTTCCGCTTGAGAAGACCTTCATTGCTACATCAAGATGCAGTCGCCTGCCCATGCGGGTGAATGGATGTCTGTTGCCGGGCGCAGAACCGTGGTGGTGCAGAACTGCCCAGCCCCTGTTGCCACTGTGCGTGCAAGGTGAAATTGTTCATATAATCTGTACAATGTTTGCACGTGCTCTGTTTGCTTTTGATGAGCACAAGAAGACTCTCACAAGGGTGTGAGCAGATAGTGTTTGTTTAACATATTGAAAATAAATAATAAAATAATGCCATAGGTAAGATTTCCAAAAAGTCATGAGCAATTTTATGTGAGCCGGCGAACATTTTTGTTACTGGTAAAATTCAGCATTGTTCTCCATTTTGAATCTATTGGAACGGGAAAGATGTCGCCCATGTTCAGGGGATTCGCGCTTGTTCCCGCTGCCGAATGCTGTGCCGGCAGCGCCGGTCGAAAAATGAATGAGGCCAGATTATGCGCCTGATCTGACCGGAATGAAGATGCACTGCAGATGATGACGAGGGCTTCGGACCTCCAGATAGGTCCGGCGCGTTCGGAACGAGCCATTGCGGCTTGCTGCCAATGAAAGTCTTCTGAAGTCATCAGACCAGAGGACCAAGGGATAAGGATTATGAAAATGAAAAAGATTGCTCTTGTTGCTGCTGCCCTTGTCGTTACACTGAACGCTGGTGCTGCCTTTGCTGAAAACCCATATGTGGGAGAACCAGAATCACTAGCCGCTCAGGACAAGACTTTCGTTTCCATGAGCAGCCGCAAGGCCATCAAGGAAGAAAACTTTGCCAATGCAAAGAGCCAGCCGAATGTTGACCATGTTGCCCCGGCTGCAGCTCACCAGGCTGACAATGCCGATTACCGCAGCAATTTCGGTAACCACTAAGGCGCCATATCTTCCCGAAGCCGATCAAGCCTTGGGATAAAAAGCCATATCAGAATAAAAGCTTAGCGTATTGTACAAAATCCGGTTAAGGTAAGGATGCTTTAAGCATTCTCAATGTGAAGAAAAGGCGAAGCCGGTGTGCTTCGCCTTTTTGCTGTCCGAATGCGAACAATCAGTCGCGCAGAAGATCATTGATCGAGGTCTTGGAGCGGGTCTTTTCATCGACACGCTTGACGATGACGGCGCAGTAAAGGCTTGGGCCCCAGTTCTCGCCTGGCACATTCTGGCCCGGCATGGTGCCGGCAACGACGACCGAATAGGGCGGAACTTCGCCATAGAAGATTTCACCGGTGGCGCGGTCAACGATCTTGGTCGACTTGCCGATGAAAACACCCATGCCAAGTACGGAGCCTTCGCGGACGATGCAGCCTTCAACCACTTCCGAACGGGCACCGATGAAGCAATTGTCTTCAATGATGGTGGGGCCTGCCTGCATCGGCTCCAGAACGCCGCCAATGCCGACGCCGCCGGACAGATGCACATTCTTGCCGATCTGGGCGCAGGAGCCGACCGTTGCCCAGGTATCGACCATCGTGCCTTCACCGACATAGGCGCCGAGATTGATGAAAGACGGCATCAGAATGGCATTTGGCGCGATATAGGCCGAATGACGTACGACGCAGTTTGGCACGGCGCGGAAACCGGCGGCCTGAAATTCTTCCGCACCCCAACCGTCAAATTTTGAAGGCACCTTGTCCCACCACGATGACTGGCCGGGGCCGCCCTTGATGACTTCCATCGGGTTGAGGCGGAAAGACAGAAGAACCGCCTTTTTCAGCCATTGATTGACATGCCAGTTGCCGTCAGCCTTCTTTTCTGCGACACGGGCTTCACCGCGGTCGAGCAGTTGCAGCGCATATTCGACAGCGTCGCGTACTTCGCCGCGGGTTGCGGTTGAAATGCCGTCACGCTCATCGAAAGCCTTGTCGATTGTCTTTTCAAGGCTGGCGAGATCAAGCTTGGTCATGGGGTGTCGTCTCCGTGAGATGGCAATGTCGCCAGAGTGGCGGTGAGATTGTCTGCACTGTGCTTAAGCGAAGGCACTATATGGGTCAATCGGTTACGTTGATTTGCGTGATGCCCTATTTGGGACAGATTGAACGTATTGAACAATCGGTGTTATCTGCGCCCGGCGAGGACAGCATGCCGAACTTCTGGCGGGCATGATTGAGGAGTATGATTGAGCATGAATCCGATGGAGAAGTCCGGTTGGACGCCATTCCCCAATTCCGAGGATGCGGTCAAGCAGGCACGTATCGTGCCACAGACGCCGCAGACTGAAAATCCCGCCTATCGTCTTGCCTTCACGGATGATGATTTCATGACCCGGCGCGATCTGCGCGCGGTAAGACTGCAGCTTGAACTGCTCAAGCCGGAACTCATTCTGGCTGACCGCGGCATCAAGTCAACCGTGGTGATGTTTGGCGGTGCACGCATTCCAGAGCCGGGCGGTGAGGCATGGGCGGCCAAGAACGAACAGCAGAAGAAGAATCTGGAAGCCAATTCCCATTATTATGAGGAAGCACGCAAGTTTGCCCGGCTGTGTTCGGAATATTCGGCCACGACCTATTATCGTGAATTCATCGTGGTCACGGGGGGCGGCCCCGGTGTGATGGAAGCGGGCAACCGGGGAGCTGCAGATGTCGGCGCGCCGACGATCGGGCTCAATATCGTGCTGCCGCATGAACAGGCGCCGAACCCCTATGTCACGCCGGATCTCTGCTTCAACTTCCACTATTTTGCCATCCGCAAGATGCATTTCCTTATGCGCGCCAAGGCGATCTGTGTCTTTCCGGGCGGCTTTGGCACGATGGACGAGCTGTTCGAGGCCATGACCCTGATCCAGACCAACCGCATGGAGCGCGTGCCGCTGATCCTGTTTGGCGAGGCGTTCTGGCGCAAGGCGATCAATATCGAGTTTCTCGCCGAACAGGGCACGATCTCGCCGGATGATCTGGAAATCTTGAATTTCGTGGAAACGGCCGAGGAAGCCTGGGCCATCATCAAGGAGTTTTACAGGCTCTGACCTGAATGCCGGACATCCCGAAAGCAGTTTGTCATTTTCGGGATGTCATTGACTTAACGCATGCTGAAAAGCTCGCGGTGAAAATGCCGGTCGACATCAAAGCCATGCGCGGCAAAATCCTTGATCAGCACATCGCCAAATCCCACGGGGCCGCAAAACCAGATGCTGGCGCCCTTCCATTGCGGGACAGACTGACGGATTGTTTCGCCCGTCAGGGGGCCGCCTCTTGAATCAACCATGACGGTCAGATTGATGCCCGCCTTTTCCGCGATGGCGATCAGCTTGGTGAAGGCGTCTTCATCATAGGTGCTGGAGCTGTGGAAGAGATGGATGGCGCGCGGGTCGGGCCTTTTCGTTTCAGCCTGCTTGCGCACGATGTGCTGGATTTCACCGATAAAGGGCGTAATGCCGATGCCGCCGCTGATCCAGATCTGGGTTGGGCAAGCATCATCGAAGGTAAAACAGCCATAGGGGCCTTCAATACGCACATCCTGCCCGATTGTCAGCCGGTCCTGCAAGCCATTGGTATAGTCGCCCAGTTCCTTGGCGATGACGGTAATATGGCGGTCGGACGGATCCCAGTCGGATGCAATAGTGAAAGGATGTGGGCCTTCGGAGGGCGCGGTCATGATGAAGGCAAACTGCCCCGGCTTGTGTCCCGGCCATGATGCAGGCATTGCGATTTTCATTTCAAGCGATTTGACGCCGGGATAGACCTGTGTACTAACCAGCTTGCCGGTGACCTGACGCGATTTGCCAGCGCGGCGGAAAAGCAGGACCAGCGCGCAATAGCTGCCCGTGATCAGCATGAGCGCCATGACAAGTCCAAGCGGTGTCGCCCAGTCGGCATAATTGATGAGGATGACGGCGTGGAACACCAGCGCAAGATAGGAAAGCGCCAGAATGCGGTGAGTCTTGTAGAACAGGCGATAGGGAAAAGAGCGGATCAGCGCGAGACAGAGCAGGATGATGGCGGCATAGAATGACCATTCGCCGACGCTTTCAGCCAGCTTGCGATAGCTGCGCAAAAAGGTCTCGACCGTCATCTGCACCTGTTCTGCTCCGGGCGCACGCGGCGAGCGCTGGCGGGGTTCCATCAGGCCAAGCTGCACCGCCCATTTGGGTGCATTGGACAGAACCCAGTGCATCACTGCAAACGACAGGGCAGAAATGCCGAACCATTTGTGCAGGCGGTACATCTTGTCGAGGCCGCCCAGCCTGCGCTCCGGCCAGCGTGGGCGCACGGCCAGCATCATGGCAACACTCATGCTGCCGATTGCCAGTACGCCGGTCAGTTGCATCAAGACTGCGCGGTACTGGATGAAATTCTGCGCTCGGAACAGGCTCAGAGGTTCTGCCAGCCACCACAAAAGGGCAAGTATAACCAGCGTGCCCCAGAATGCATGTTTGATTGGCTTCATGATCGCCTTCGATTGCTAAAGAATGCTGGAGGTCTGGCGCAAGGGTAAGAAAATTGCCTTGATTTCCGTCAATATTACAAAAAATTAACCGGACAGGGCTGGAACAGGCCTGAGCTGTCTGTTTCAGCCCCGGACAGCAGAAATGCAACCAGTCTATCTGCTGTCCTGTTACGACAGGCAATCGCGTATGGGAAAGGCAGTCGGGAAGGCGGCGCGCGACCTTGTCGGGCGATTGCTCAACGCCGGTAAAACAAGAGCCTGTCAGGCTGCAGTCAGCTGCTTCAGAAAATGGGTCAGATCATCGGTCACATAATCCACCTGATCGGTGAATTCCGGGTCACTTTCCCAGATTTCAGAAAAGGTTGGCTCGAAATTGCCCGGCACGACCAGAATCGTTTTCATACCCAGTTTCTTCGGCACGACCAGATTGCGGGCGAGATCCTCGAACATGGCCGCTTCGCTTGCGACAATGCTGAACTTTTCCAGGAAAAGATCATAGGTGGTGCGTTGTGGCTTTGGCGTCAGGCCGGCGGCGACAATGTCAAAAATATCGTCGAAATTATCAAGAATGCCGAGCCGGGCGGCGGCACGTTCGGCATGGCCGCGATCGCCATTGGTGAAGATGAAACGGCGGCCGGGAAGCGCCTTGATGGCCTCGCCCAGAGCCGGGTTCGGCTTCAGCCAGCTATAATCAATATCGTGGACTTTCTGCAGAAAGTCATCCGGATCGATATTATGGCATTCCATCAGGCCTTTCAGCGTGGTGCCATAATCGAGATAGAACTGCTTCTGCACCCGCCGCGCCTCATCGCGCGGCAATTGCAACAGATCCTGCACATAGCGCGTCATGCGCACGTCGATCTGTGAAAACAGATCGGTTTCATGCGGATAAAGGGTGTTGTCGAGGTCGAACACCCAGTTCTTGACATGGGCAAAGGCAGAAGCGTCTGGTGTCTCGGTCATGTCATCATCACGGTACGATCAGTGTACCGGCACCATGCTCGGTGAACAGTTCCAGCAGGATGGAATGCGGGGTCTTGCCATTGAGGATGACAACACCTTCAACGCCGCGGCTGATGGCGTCAATGCAGGTTTCAACCTTCGGGATCATGCCGCCGGAAATGGTGCCATCGGCAATGAGTGCGCGCGCATCGGCAACCGACAGTTCCTTGATCAGGTTCTTGTCCTTGTCGAGAACGCCCGGAACATCGGTGAGGAACAGAAGGCGGGTTGCTGCCAGCGCACCGGCAATGGCGCCGGCAAAGGTGTCGGCATTGATATTATAGGTGTGGCCGTCTCGGCCCGGTGCGACCGGGGCGATGACCGGGATCATTTCAGAACGTGCCAGAAGATCAAGCAGGGTGCGGTCAACTTCTGCCGGTTCCCCGACGAAGCCCAGATCCAGCACTTTTTCAATATTGGAATCAGGGTCAACGACCGTCTTGTGCGCAGGACGGGCAAAGACCATGTTGCCATCCTTGCCGCAAAGGCCGATCGCCCATTCGCCTTCGGCATTGATGAGGGCGACGATTTCCTTGTTGATCGAACCAGCCAGAACCATTTCGACGATCTCGACCGTCTTTTCATCGGTCACGCGCAGGCCGCCTTCAAAGCGCGATTCGATGCCAAGCTTGGTGAGCATGTTCTGGATCTGTGGGCCACCGCCATGCACGACGATCGGATTGATGCCGGACTGTTTCAACAGCGCGATGTCGCGCGCAAAGGCCTTGCCCAGTTCCGGGTCGCCCATGGCATGGCCGCCATATTTCACCACGACGTGCTTGTTCTCATAGCGCTGCATATAGGGCAGGGCGGCAGAGAGAAGCTGGGCTTGCATTTCGGAATTTCCGAGGGGCGTGGTGGTAGAAATCGTCATGACAATATCCATGGCTCGCAACGCAGGAACACGCTTTTCTGGAGCAATCCATCTTTTCAAGAAAATGCTGAATTGCTCTAACGTGTTGTTTTTCCGCAGTTCAGGACGGAAAGCCGGTTCCCACTTTTCTTGGAACTGCTATAAGCAATTCGCGAGGTGGTGTAAAACGCTTTTCTTGCCGCAAGCTGCAATTTGCCGATTGGAAACCCATCTGTTTTGATGGAGAATTGCAAAGGGCAATTTGCGAGGGGCATTTTCATACTGAAGGCGGCTGTGGTGGTGTTGCTGGGGGCTCTTTCATGTATGCCTGCCCTGGCGGCGGTGCAGACCGAGACGATCATCCTGATCCGCCATGGCGAAAAACCTCAACACGGGCTGGGGCAGCTGAGTTGCAAGGGGCTTAACCGCGCGCTGAAACTGCCCGGTGTGATTGAACGGAACTTTGGCAAGCCGGATGCGATCTTTGCTCCCAATCCAGCCAGGCTCAAGAAAGATCAGGGCAAGCCCTATGCCTATGTCCGCCCGCTTGCCACGGTCGAGCCCACGGCCATCCATTATGCGCTGCCGGTCGATACACGCTTTGGCTATGATGAGATCGATGGGTTGAAGGACGCGCTCATGCAGCCGGACTATCACGACAGAACCGTGCTGGTGGCATGGGAGCACAAGCAGTTGGTCAGGCTCGTCCGGCAATTGCTCAAGGATAATAACGGTGATAAAAATGTGGCCCCAAAGTGGCCACATGATGATTTTGATGGCATTTTTGTGGTCAAAATCGAGCGAAATAATGGCCAAAAAATGGCAAGTTTCGAACGGCTGAGCCAGAATCTCAATGGGCTGTCAGAAGCCTGCCCGCAGTGATGGCAGGTTTGAAGCAATTCGGATTTTCACGGCAACGCTGATTGCCCCGACATGTTGTTTTCGCCCTTCCAGCCGGAAGCAGGTCTCCACTTTTCCTGGAACGGCACCTTTCCTTTTCGCAGGTCCGAACGGAAGACCGGTGCCCACTTTTCCCGGAACGGCTTTGGTCTCATCCTTCACGGACGACAAGCGCAATGGCGGCGCGCAATTCGTCAAGGCCGATGCCTTTTTCCGACGAGGTGGCAATGATGCCGGGAAAGCAGGCAGCGCGGCGCATGGTGAGCTTGTGGGTCTCTTCAATCAGCCTTGGCACACCGGCTGCCTTGATCTTGTCGATCTTGGTCAGCACGATCTGATAGGAAACGGCGGCCTTGTCGAGCAGGTCGAGCACTTCCGCATCATTCTTCTTGATGCCGTGGCGGGCGTCAATCAGCACATAGACGCGCTTCAGCGTGGTGCGGCCACGCAGATAGTCAAAGACAAGCCGCGTCCAGGCATCAACCTGTGATTTTGGCGCCTCGGCAAAGCCATAGCCCGGCATATCCACCAGAGCAAGCGGCGGCAGATCGCCATTTTCGCCGGAATGACCATCCGGCACGAAATAGTTGAGTTCCTGTGTGCGGCCCGGCGTATTGGAGGTGCGCGCCAGCCCCTTCTTGCCGACGAGGGCATTGATCAGCGATGACTTGCCGACATTGGAACGTCCGGCAAAGGCGATTTCGATCGGGCCTTCCGGTGGAAGGAATTTCATCGATGGCACGCCACGAATGAATATCCATGATTTCTTGAACAATGCGCGGCCTGCATCCACCAGCTCAGCCTGAGCTTCCCGCACAGCATCGGCTGCTTTCTGCGCCGCCTGCAGGGCTGCCTGTGTCTTGTCCGTCTGGGTCAATGGTTTCATCCCGGTTTGCTCAATCTTTTTCACGCCAAGGCATCAGGTTTCTTGGTCGCAAAGTCAACTGCTGCGCGCCAAACGGCACAAAAAACCCCGCCTGAGCGGGGTTTTCTTGGTTTTACTTCTCTATTTCCTTGGGTTTTCGTCTGAATATGCTCTTCAGATTGTCCCAAAGTTCGATCTTCACGCCCTGGCGCTTCATGATGACAGCCTGCTGAATGATCGAGAGCAGGTTGTTCCATGCCCAGTAGATCACCAGACCAGCCGGGAAGGAGGCCAGCATGAAGGTGAAGATGACGGGCATCCAGGTAAAGATCGCAGCCTGTGTCGGATCCGGCGGAGTCGGGTTCATGCGCATCTGCAGGAACATTGTGATGCCCATGATAACCGGCCATGCGCCAATCATGAGGAAGGCCGGGACGTGATATGGCAGCAATCCGAACAGGTTGAAGATCGAGGTCGGATCCGGGGCTGCCAGATCGTGAATCCAGCCGAAGAACGGCGCATGACGCATCTCGATGGTGACATAGAGCACCTTGTAAAGGGCGAAGAACACCGGAATCTGCACCAGCACCGGCCAGCATCCGGCCAGCGGGTTGATCTTTTCCTGCTTGTAGAGCTCCATCAGGGCCTGCTGCTGCTTCACCTTGTCATCCGCATATTTCTCGCGGATTTCAGCCATTTTCGGCTGGACAAGCTTCATGCGTGCCATCGACTTGTAGGACTTGTTGGCAAGCGGGAAGAACAGCGCCTTCAGGATAACCGTGACGACCAGGATCGCGACGCCGAAATTGCCGGAGAACTTGTAGATCCAGTCGATGAGGTAGAACATCGGCTTGGTGATGAAATAGAACCAGCCCCAGTCGATGAGCAGTTCAAACTGCTTGATGCCGTAGAAGGTCTCGTAATCGCTGATGAGCTGCACGACCTTGGCGCCGGCAAAGACGCGGTTTTCAACGTCCTTGGACTGGCCGTTGTCGATGGTCATCGGCGCGCTGATGAAATCAGCCTGATAACGCGGCGTATTGTCGGTGAAATGGGCAAAACGGCCGGTGAACTGTTCATTCTGTGGCGGAATGAGCGTTGTGGCCCAATATTTGTCGGTGATGCCGACCCAGCCGCCGATGACATCCTTGAAGGTGATGTCCTTGTCATCCTCGATCTTGGAATATTTGATTTCCTGCAGGCCATCCTGACCCATGACGCCAATCAGGCCCTCATGCAGGACATAAGTGGCGCTGGCATGTTCAGGCTGGTTGAAACGGGTGACACGGCCATAGGACGACAGGGAAATGGGCGCGCCGCTGTTGTTGATGATCGTGTCAACAACGCTGAACATATAGTCCGCATCAACCGAGATGAGGCGCTTGAAGGTGATGTTCCTGTCGTTGGTATAGGTCAGGGTGACCGGGGTGGAAGGCGTGAGCCTGTTGTTGCCTTCAACCGTCCAGACCGTCCTGGGGCCTGGCACGTCGCCGGTCGTGGCATTGCCGGCAAAGCCCAGCTCCACGAAATAGCCCTGCTTCAGCGAGGAAGGCGCAAGAAGCTCGATATTCGGCGATTTCGGATCGATGGTCTCGTGGTATTTCTTTAAGTAGAGATCATCAAGGCGCGCACCAACGAGATTGATCGAACCGCGCAGCGATGGCGTGTCGATTTCGACACGCGGCGTCTGGGCAGTTGCGGCCTCGCGCGTCAGGGAGCCGGCAATAGCGCCGCCCTCGGACTGACCCGGGATCGTGCCAGATGAGGCAGGCATTTGCGGCGTGTCGTTTGCGCCCGCAGTCTGTGCATTTGCCTGCTGCGTCTGACGCAGCTGTTCCTCAATGCGTGCCTGTTCCTGCTGGGCCTGGGTTTTCGGGCCCAGATAAAATACTTGCCACAGCGTCAGAATGAGGATGGACAGGGCAATGGCGAGGAAGAATTTACGGTTGTTTTCCATTGACGGGTCCTGATTGCGGTCTTTCCGTTCGGCGTTTTCGTTCGACCTGCCGCTCGCCCGTCGCCTTGATGCGCCGGGAAAGTTCTTCAGTCAGTTTTGAAAATGGAGCAGTGAGCACTTGCTCACGCGCCACGATCACATAATCGGTTGAAGGGGCCATGTCATCACCAAGGTGGCAACGAACAGCTTCCTTCAGGCGTCGCCGGATGCGATTGCGCACGACGGCCTTGCCGTTTTTCCGGGTGACAGTGAAACCCACGCGCGGCGCATCGCCAATTCTGGCCTTTGCCGATTCTTCTTCCGTCCGTTGCCGGACTTCCAGAAGAAACAGGGGACCACGCCGTTTTTCACCGTTCCTGACAGCCAAAAACTCCGCTCTCTTGCGAAGGCGGAGTATTTGTTTGCGCTGTCTCATGTCTTTTGGCACCGCGCTCACGCGCGGGTCTTATCAAGCGGAGAGCCGCTTGCGACCACGTGCACGGCGAGCAGCAAGAACCTTGCGGCCGCCAGTGGTGGCCATGCGTGCACGGAATCCGTGACGACGCTTACGGACGAGTTTGGATGGCTGATATGTACGCTTCATTTATTTAATACCGCGGCGTGCGGCCCTTCTTAATTCTGTTGTTGTAACAGGAGCGAGTTCTCTTGCATCAGTCAGGACAGCACAAACCATCCGCTGACCCATTAAAGTGAACGTGAGCGGCTTATAGGGTGAGGGGGAAAAAGAGTCAATCCGGCGGGAATATTTGGTTTATGAGTAAAATGTGCACCATGCCTGCCTGTTGCACGCCTGTCTGCATGAGTGCCCATGTTTTTGGCCACAGGACAAGCCGTAAAATACCAATCAAGCATTGCCAAAGCCGCTTATGCCTTTCATAAGGACATGCATCCATTTTGTGGCGGCGCATCCGCCAGAACATTCAAAGGAGTTCTTTTCATGAGCATCCGTCGCATTGAAGTCGGTCCGCGTATGAGCCAGGCTGTCATTCACGGCAATACGGTCTATCTGGCTGGTCAGGTTGGCGCTCCGGGCGCAAGTGTTACCGAACAGACCAAGGCTGTTCTGGCAGAAATCGACCGCCTTCTGAAAGAAGTCGGCTCTGACAAGTCGAAGATCCTTCAGGCGATCATCTGGCTGGCTGACATGAAGGATTTTGCCGAAATGAATGCGGTCTGGGATGCCTGGGTTGATCCAGCCAATACGCCAGCACGCGCAACCGGCGAAGCAAAGCTTGCAAGCCCGGATTACAAGGTGGAAATCATCATCACCGCTGCCATCTGATCGCAGCCGGTCTGAAACGCCAAACCCCGGCCCTTTGCCGGGGTTTTCCATTGCGCGCAGCGGCCTGCACTGCGGCATGGCGGATTATTCACGGATACGGCGGGAAAAACCCTCTCTGCCACCGGCCTGTGCCCGCGCATTGATGAAGGCTTTTTTCCTGACCTCATCAAGGGTTGCACCATTTTCCAGCCAGCCATGGTCATAAAGATAGCCCGGCAGATAGCCCGACAGCAGGATGCGGTAGTCAAACGGGAAGGTCTTGTCGAGCAGGCGCGCCATGTGGAAGATGATGGTCGTGCAGTTGGTGGTCAGCGTATTGTAGAATTCCGGCTTGTGCGCCAGCTGGTTGGCCATATTGACATAGGCTAGAAACAGCTCCTTTGCCGCCTGAGGCGGAAGCTTTACCCGGTAGCGATAGACATCTTCCTTGCGCATATTGGTGCGGAGAAAAATGACATCTTCTTCCTCCGCCGCAATCAGCGCCAGTTCATATTGCCGGAAAAAGCCGCTGACCGGAGAATAGACCTCATGATGCTCGCGCCGGATCTCGCCGGAAAAGACCACATGGCGGCCATCCGCAAAACCGAATGACAACAGCGTATGGGCGATTGCCGGGCCGGTCCAGTAGGACAGAAACACGTCCACCGAGGTGATCGTGTCAAGGTCATAGGTCTCATCTTTCCATTGAGGCGTGGCCTGACTGGCTGTTGTCCATTTGAAGTCGCGTACATTGTGCAGCGTGACCAGATTGCCATCAATCGTGCCGGTGACCGTATGGGCCAGTTCCGGTGCCCAGAGACGGTCAAGCGAGGGGCGTATGGTTGACCACCAGCCAAGCAGTGCAAGCGCCAGAAGCCCATACAGGCCGAGCCTTTTCCAGCAGCCTTTTCTGATCATGCCGATGATGGTGTAGATGGACAGCGCAAGCCAGCCGACAATGATGCTGAGCGTGGTCGCCTTGCCGAAGGGAAGCTGGTACCACATGGCCAGACTGCCCCAGATTGCAAAGCCGACAAGGAATATTGAGAAGAGCACCTTGAGAAGGATACGGATTGGACGTAGTCTGTCTGAATATAACATCTGAATTCCGTAATTCGGCCAGCCACATAGGCGCGGAAATGTGGCGATACTGGCACATCTTGTATGGCCGTGTCACCGGGAAACAGTTTTTCAGAGGATTAATGTTGCAGTTTCAGCGTTGTTTTACGTAAGCGCCGTGGAAATATACGCCAGAGTAGCAGTAAAGCGATGAACAGCGCATAGATGACTGGCTCTGCCGGCCAGCTTTTGACGGCAAGCAGAAAGTGAACGGCGCCGCCTGCAATCACCAGATAGACGAGCCTGTGCAGCCTGATCCAGCCCTTGCCAAGCCTGCGAATCGACCAGTTGTTTGAGGTAAGCGCCAGCGGCACAAGCAGGGCAAGGCCCGCCATGCCGATGGTAATGAAGGGGCGCCTGGCAATATCGGCCAGTAGAACCTGAAAATTCAATGCCTGATCAAGCACCAGATAGACGGTGAAATGCAGCAGGGCATAATAAAAGGCCAGAAGACCCAGTGCCCGACGATAGCGCAGCAGGTTGATACCGGCAATGTCACGCAGGGGCGTGATGCAAAGGGTGAGTATCAAAAAGCGGATGGCCCAGAGCCCAAGGCTCTGTTCGAAGCTTTTGACCGGGTCGGCCCCGAGACTGCCGGTTGCGCCGAGATAAAAGGTCGAGATCGCCGGAAGAAAGCCAGCGGCATAAAGCAGCCAGACCTTCCATTGCAGCGGCCTGCGCTTGCGCGTGAATGCGGGTTTTTGTTTAAGCAATTGATTCAATTAATAGTTCACTTTCAGATCCATGCCGCTGTAAAGCGAGGCGACTTCTTCTGCATAGCCATTGAATGGCAGGGTCGGGCGGCGGCTTGAGCCGAAGAAACCGCCTTCGCCAATGCGCCTTTCGCTGGCCTGGCTCCAGCGCGGATGGTCGACGGCAGGGTTCACATTGGCATAGAAGCCATATTCGTGCGGTGCCTGACGGTTCCACGAGGTCACCGGCTCTTCTTCGACCAGACTGATACGGGTGATCGACTTGATGCCCTTGAAGCCATATTTCCACGGCACGACAAGGCGGATCGGCGCGCCATTGGCATTGGGCAGCGTCTCGCCATAAAGCCCGACCGAAAGAATGGTCAGCGGGTGCATGGCTTCGTCAAGCCGGAGGCCCTCGACATAGGGCCAGTCGAGGAGCTGGAACAGGCCGGATTGGCCCGGCATTTCTTCCGGGCGCACCACGCCGGTAAAGGCGACATATTTTGCCGAGCCGAGCGGCTCGACCCGGGCGAGAAGGCTTGCCAGCGGAAAGCCGATCCAGGGGATCACCATCGACCAGGCCTCGACGCAGCGCATGCGATAGATGCGCTCTTCGAGCGGCATGGATTTCAGGAGATCCTCCATGCCGATTTCCTGCGGCTTGTTGACCAGACCGTCAATGGTGATCTTCCACGGCTCTGGCCTGAACTTGTCCGAACGCGTGGACGGGTCGGTCTTGTCGCCGCCAAACTCATAAAAATTATTATAGCTGGTGACGCTTTCCCTGGGCGTCAGCTTTTCATCGACCCGGTAGCTGGAGGATTTGGCTTGCAGGGGGGCGGCAAAAGAGGGGGCAGCAAGCGCACTTGCCGTAAGCGTTGCGGCACCAATCATGAATTCACGTCGGCGCAGATAAAATTCCTTTGGCGTTACGTCATTTTCAGTGAGGCGGGCGGGAGAGAAGCGACCGGGTTTGAATTTCGGCATTTTATTCCTCCTGTTGCGCTCGGGCGCCGTTGATTGGTAAACGCCAAAACAAGGATAAAAATTTAGCTATCAATAATATTCGCGATCATATTGTAACGAAAATATGACGCTCTGTAATTTTTCGTGTGATGTCACACTTTTCCATGATAAGTCTTGGCTAACGGGTGCATGCGCGCAAGGCGCATGATGGCCGGGCGGGCGTCTCAAACCTTCGTTAACATCTCGATGGCAATGTTATGGTTATGGTAAAGAAGATGTTTATAGCCGCGCTTGCTGCGGCAGCCTTGACCTGCATGACAGACGCAGGTTCTGCCGAAGGGCAATATGTTTCTGCGACAGGCCAGGGCAGGGCGCGCAATGCTATCGCCGCATCGATGAAAGATATGCCCGGAACGCCGCGTCTTGGCGCTGGTGTCACAATGCATGAGAAGAAAATGACGGATGAAACGGCGGCCTCGACGCCGGAACAGAATTTTTCGCGCTCCAAGCGCTTTATTCATCGCTTCTATACGCCTGAGAATGCGTCGAATGAGCTGATCGTGCTTCTGCATGGCTCGGGCGGCAATGAGGCAAGCCTTGTGCCGATGGCGCAGCGCATCTGGCCGCGGGCCACGCTGCTTGGCATTCGCGGCCGGGTGATGCAGGATGGCGGCACGCGCTGGTACAAGCGCATCACGCCGGTGAAGTTTGACCAGAAGGATATCCGTCTTGAGGCCAATGCCTTCGTGACCTTCCTGACGCGCCTTGCCGATGAAAAAGACCTTGATCTGTCGCGTGCAACCTTTGTCGGCTATTCCAATGGCGCCAATCTGCTGGCATCGGTGATGCTGCTGCATCCCGATCTGGTAAAGCGCGCGGTTCTGATGCGCTCCATGCCGGTGCTGGATGATGCGCCGATGGCCGATCTTGGCAAGGCAAGGGTGCTGACCATTGCCGGGGTTGACGACAAGCTCTACTCGCCTTTCGCGCCTGCCCTTTCTGCCCTGTTGCGCTCACGCGGGGCGCGGGTTGAAAGCCGCACCATTCCGGCTGATCACATGATCGGCGAACAGGATGTTGCCACCATCAGCCAATGGCTGGCTTCGCTTGGGTCTGAAGGCAATCCGGCTGTTTCGATGCAGGTGCAGGCGCCTGCCAGGAAGAACCCTGATCCAGCCCAGTAAATTGCATGTTACAGCGGCCCTGACAGGAAAAGCCCCCATTCCGGGGGCTTTTGTTGTTCTGGATCAGTTGGCCGTAATGTCGACAAGGCCGCAATCGCCAGCCTCGGAGCCGAAGGCAAGGCGATGGCCCTGTTCATCCCAGCCCATGCTGGTGATGGCGCCGCGGCCGGGACGGCGCAGCAGCAGTTCCTTCTGGTCGGCAAAACGCACCAGCAGAATCATGCCGTCATTATAGCCAATGGCAACGATTTCCTCGGTCGGATGACAGGCAACGGCGGTGACCATGCTGTCACCGCGAAGCCCCAGTTCAAGTGGCGCCTTGCCGATCGGGCCGTCCTTGCCGGTGAACGGCCAGAGGATGGCGGCCGGTGCGCCGGAAGTGGCAAGCCATCTTGCCTTGGCGCTCCATGACCAGTCTTTGACCTTGGCCGGATAGCCGGTCATGCGCATGTGGCGGCCATCTTCGATGCGCCAGCCATGCAGGGCATTTTCCTGCATGGTGGTGATGACAAAACGGCCGTCCGGCGAAATGGTGATGCCGATATGTGCGCCTTTCCATTCGAGCTCGACGGGTTTGGCGTCGGTGCCGGTCCAGATCAAGGTCGCGCCATTATAGCGCGCAATCGCCAGACGCTGGCCCTTGGGTGCAAAGGCGAGCCCCTCGACAGAGCGTTCCTGCACATGTTCGCGCAATTTTCCGTCCGCGCCGAGCGTCCAGGCGATCTTGCCCGATGCAAAGCCGACAGCCCCGTTCGGACCGCTGGCAATAGCGGTGATCCATTTGCGCGGGATTTTCGCCAGTTCCGTCACCGTGCCGTCGGCCGCCATCCGGCAGACGCGGCCATCCTCGCCGCCGGTAACCAGCGTCTTGCCGTCAAAGGACAGCGTGGCCGACAGCAGGCCGTCATGCACGGTTTCAGTCTGATGGCCGCCATCCAGCCGATGGATGGTGCCATCGGCCAGCGCAAAACAGGCAACATCACCGACAAAGCGGGCAAGAAGGCAATGACCCTCAAGGTCAAGCGGTGCAACAGTTGGCATATCTATCCGGTCTGATCAGGGTTGACAGTTTTCAAAGCCGGCCTTCAGGGCTGCGGCATCAAGATTGCGGCCGATGAAGACCAGACGGCTTTCACGCTTTTCTTCCGGCTTCCATGGGCGCTGGTGGTCGCCTTCGATGATCATGTGTACACCCTGAACGACATAGCGATCCGGGTCATCCTTGAAGGCGATGATGCCCTTGAGACGCAGAATGTCCGGGCCCTGCGTCTGGGTGATGTGCTGGATCCACGGGAAGAACCTGGCCGGATCGACTTCGCCAAGACGCAGCGAAACCGACTGCACCGTCACGTCATGGATCGGCGAGGCATGGCCGTGATGGTGATGGTCGCAGTCCGAACCGCATTCATGGTCATGATCATGGTGATGATGATCATGATGATGATGGTCATGATCGTGATGGTCGCAATCGGGGCCACAGACATGATCCGGGTGATCATGATCGAGGAAATGCGGATCATTTTCCAGTGCGCGCTTCAGGTCAAAGGCGCCGCGATCAAGAATGCGGTCGAGCGGAATGGAAGCGCGCTCGGTGCGGTGGATGATGGCATTCGGATTGATGGCGCGTACCGTTGCCTCGATGGCGGCCAGTTCTTCCGGCGTGACCAGATCGGTCTTGTTGATCAGCACCACATCGGCAAAGGCAATCTGGTCTTCCGCTTCGCGGCTGTCCTTCAGGCGCAGCGGCAGATGCTTGGCGTCAACCAGGGCAATGACCGCATCAAGGCTGGTCTTGGCGCGCACATCATCATCCATGAAGAAGGTTTGTGCCACAGGCACCGGATCGGCAAGGCCGGTGGTTTCCACGACAATGGCGTCGAAACGGCCCGGACGGCGCATCAGGCCTTCCACGACGCGGATCAGGTCGCCGCGCACCGTGCAGCAGATGCAGCCATTGTTCATTTCATAGATTTCTTCGTCCGATTCGACGATCAGGTCATTATCAATGCCGATTTCACCGAACTCGTTGACGATAACGGCATAACGCTTGCCGTGATTTTCGGTCAGGATACGGTTGAGAAGGGTCGTTTTCCCCGAGCCCAGATATCCGGTCAGAACGGTTACTGGAATGCGGCCATCAGTGGTGGTCACCGCTGTCTCAGCTTGGCTCATGGTATTTGCCTCTTGGAGTTATGGTCCCATCGGTCTGCGCAAGGGCGCAAGGCGGAACCGCAGATCGGTGACCTGATATAAGGGATCACCGGCCGGATTTCCATATGCAATGCTATACTATTACGTTACCGTGAAGCGGTTGAGATCAAAACGCTGCACATCGCGCAACAGCGCGATGAGGCCGGCAACAGAATGGGCGATGAGCTTTTCGCCCGCTTCTCTGCTGGCGCGCGCGGCATTGCCGGCAACACCGATCGGGTTCAGGTCGCGCATTTTCCAGCCAAAGGCATGCGGGCCATAGGCGCGCAGATGGGTGAATTGTTCGGCAAATTCGGCCTGTGCATTGGTGAAGTGACCGGCCCTGTTCATGTCAACGAGATCGGGTGCGAGTGCGAGCATGACCGAGGTCTCGATAAAGCCGCCATGAATGTCGAGAGATTTTTCCCCAGGCGCAATCAGCCCATCCGGCACGCCAAAGCGTGTCCAGCTTGTGGCAACAGCCAGCATGTTGCAGCGCACGCGCAGTTCCGTCGTGACAATGGTCATGAGCGGCGAATTGCCGCCATGGGCATTGAGCAGCACCAGCCTGCGGATGCCTTCATCGGACAGTGTCTTGCCAATGGCGATCCATTTTTCCACCGCCTCATCATAGGCAAGGCTTTTGGTGCCGGGAACGTCCAGATGTTCAATGGAATAGCCGACAGGCTCGGCCGGCAGGATGCGCACGGGAAGATCTGCCGGCAGGGCGGCCTTGAGGCGCGCGGCAATGCCATTGGCAATGATCGTATCGGTCTCGAAAGGCAGGTGTGGTCCATGCTGTTCATGCGCGCCAAGCGGCAGGACGGCAATCACGTCGCTTTGTGCATTGCGCTGGTCGATCATGTCTCACCCGATGCTCCTGATACTATAGACGATGGTTCTGCTCTGTTGCCTTGGCGGCGAACCTAGCGCATCCTGGCTCGGGCAGATAGCATTTTTGGGGGAGATTGTCGGCGAAATATTTCCTCGCACATCTATCCGCGCACATGGCATTCATAAGCCAGACAAGAAAACGGGATATGCAATGCAGCATGTGTGAGCACGGTAAGGAGTAAAGCCACATGAGCAAGGATAGTAAAGCGCAGGTACTCTACAGGCTGCAATCTGTGGCACGGCTTTCACGCACCGTATTGGCAACCCGGCTGCTGGATAAGGGGCTCTATGCCGGGCAGGATGCGGTTCTGTTGCAGCTTCATGCCGAAGATGGTCTGACGCCGGGTATGCTTGCGCAGCGTCTGGGCGTGCGTCCGCCGACCATTACCAAGACGATCACAAGGCTGCAGGCGCAGGGCTTTGTGGTCAAGCGCGCCTCGGAAACCGATCAGCGCCAGGCTAATATCTATCTCACCGAATCCGGCCATGAGGCGATCAGGGGAATCGAAAAATCCATCCGCAAGACCGAAAAGGACATGCTGAAAGGATTGGACAAGAAGGAACGCAAGGCTTTCTTCAAGATGCTTGGCCGAATCGAAAGCAATCTGCTTGCCCGTGACGGGGCGCGCCTGATCGAGACGGCAGAGGATGAAGCGGAGCCTGTCGCAGGCGCTGAGGCCACCCCAATGGATGAGGAAGAGGTGGCGTGAGAAAACATGTTCCTGTGTTATTTGAAAAAACTTTCAATTCATTGATTGCAATGGCATAACCATTGCATCAGTGAAACGGTGCGCCCTGGGCCGAAACGGCTTTCCGGACGGATCGGTTGTGGAAGATCATGCATGATTTTCCGGCCGTTTGCCTGCAGAAAGGGTGTTTCGTTTGGGCGTGGACCATATGGGGGAGGTAACTTGGCCCAGAAGATCAAACTCTCGACCATTGCGGATGCGCTTGGGGTTTCGACAGCCACCGTATCCTTGGCGCTGCGTGACAGTCCCCTCGTTGCCGACCAGACGCGCGAGAAGATCAAGGAACATGCCCGCGCCATTGGCTATATCTACAATCGCCGTGCGGCGAGCCTGAGAACATCGCGTTCGGGCATTGTCGGTGTCGTGGTGCATGACATCATGAACCCGTTCTTTGCGGAGATTCTCAAATCCATCGAGACCGAGCTTGACCGCTCGCGGCAGACATTCCTCCTGTCCAACCATTATGACCAGCTCGACAAGCAGCGCAATTTCATGGACACGCTGTTGCAGCTTGGCGCTGACGGCGTGATCATGTCGCCGGCCATCGGCACGCCGGCAGAAGACATCAAGATGGCGCAGGATAACGGCCTGCCGGTGGTGCTGATTGCGCGCAGCGTGCAGGGCGCGCAGGTGCCGGTCTTTCGCGGCGATGACGCTTATGGCGTCAGCCTTGCCACCAACCATCTGATTTCGCTTGGCCATACCCGCATTGCCATGATCGGCGGCACGGACCAGACCTCGACCGGGCGCGACCGTTATCGCGGCTATGTGCAGGCGATGGAAAAGGCGGGGCTTGAGGTGAAGCCGGAGCTGCGCATTCCGGGCCCGCGCACGAAACAGGCCGGTTTCGAGGTCGCCCCACAATTCCTAGCGCTGAAGGACAAGCCGACGGCGGCGGTGTGCTGGAACGATCTGACGGCGATCGGCCTCATGAACGGGATTGCGCGTGCGGGACTTGTGCCGGGCGAGGACATTTCCGTCACTGGCTATGATGATCTGGAAGAGGCAGCCATTGCCACGCCGGCGCTCACCACGGTGTGGAATGGCCAGCGCGAGGTGGGGCGCAGGGCCGCACGCGCCCTGCTTGATCAGCTCAATGGCGTTGAAGTCTCGACCACGCAGGAACTGATCAAGCCGGAGCTGCATATCCGTCAGTCGACCTCGAAGCCGAAAAATCCCTGATTATCAATGTGTTTTACGCTTCCGATGCCGGAGGCGGGAGTTTTGCCATGACCAGACGCGATACGACCATCCTGCTGCTTGGCAGTTTCAATGATTATATCGTCGGGCGGCTTGAGCAGGAATTCAGGCTTCGGCGTATTGCAAGCGGTGATGTGGCGCTGCTTGATCCGGCATGGCTGCATGATGTGAAGGGCATTGCCAGCATGGGCAGGGTCGATGCTGCCTTCATTGATGCGCTGCCCAATCTGGAAATCATCGGCAATTTCGGTGTCGGCTATGATGCGGTCGATGCGTGCCATGCCGGCGCGAGGGGCATCATGGTCACCAATACGCCGGATGTTTTGACCGAGGAAGTGGCTGATACGGCCATCGGTCTGCTCATTGATACGGTGCGGGAATTGTCGCGCGCGCAGGCCTTCCTGCGGGCGGGGGAATGGGAAAAGGCGCGCTATCCGCTGTCTAAACTGTCGTTGCGCGGGCGCAAGGTCGGCATTTTTGGCCTTGGCCGCATTGGCAAGGCGATTGCACGCCGCGTCGAGGCCTTTGGCCTGCCGGTTGCCTATTGCAACCGCCGCAAGGCGGATGATGTTGCTTATGATTATTATCCGACGCTGACGGCGCTTGCCCAGGCGGTGGATACGCTCATTCTGGTGGCGCCGGGCGGGGCGGAGACCAGCAAGGTGGTCAATGCCGAGGTGCTGCAGGCGCTGGGTGAAAACGGCGTTCTCATCAATATTGCTCGCGGTTCGTTGGTGGATGAAGAGGCGCTGGTGGAGGCGCTGCACAAGGGCACGATTGCCGCGGCCGGGCTTGATGTGTTTGACAATGAGCCGCATGTGCGCAAGGCGCTGCTTGAAGCGCCGAACACCGTGCTTCTGCCACATATCGGCTCGGCATCCGAAAAGACGCGTCAGGCCATGGCCGATCTTGTGGTTGACAATCTCATTGCATGGTTCGACAGGGGCGTGGCGATCACGCCCGTGCCGGAAACCGGGCATGTGAAGAAATGATCAGGCTGTGCGGGCAGCCTTGTGCGCGCGCACGGCCTCACCGAAGGCCTCGAAAATCCTGCGCGAGGGCGCATCAGACCTGGCCCAATATTCCGGGTGCCACTGCACGCCGACGACAAAGGCCTTGCTGTCCCTGAGCGAGACGGCTTCGATCGTGCCATCATCGGCAACGGCTGCCACTTCAAGGCGGGGGGCGAGTCTGTCGATGGCCTGACGGTGGACCGAATTGACCCGTATGCTGTCATCGTTCAGAATTCCGGCCAGGCAGGAATTGGGCGCAATCCTGACCGGATGCTGGATGGCGAAACGCTCGTCCGGTGTCGGGGCATCAGGCGCGCGGTGATCCATGCGTCCTTCCAGTTCCTGGATTTCGGTGGCAAGCGTGCCGCCCAGCGCCACGTTCAGCTCCTGAATGCCGCGGCAGATGGCAAGCAATGGCACGCCGCGCGCAATGGCTGCTCGGATGAGCGGCAGCGATGTGGCATCGCGCGCTTCGTCATAGGGTTCATAGGCCGGGCCGGGTTCGGCACCGTAAAGAGCCGGATGCACATTCGATTTGGCGCCGGTAATCAGAACACCGTCAACCCCATCCAGCACCGCATCAATATCGATCCGGTCACCGAAGCTGGGCACAAGAAGGGGGGTCACTTCCGCCACATCAATGGCTGCGGTGAGATATTGGCCGGGTGCTGTATGCCAGGTGTAATTTTCAAACTGTTTCACATCTGTCGGGACAGCGATGAGTGGGCGCGGTGCTTTTGACATGGCGAGATCTGTTCCAGAATCATTTCCCGATTGCCGGAGGCAATCATCTGGCCCTTTGTACTGTGCCGTCCTGCCAGAAACAATGATGAGGTGAATGCGCAAGATAGCTTGCGGTCTGGGCGCAAGGAGACGAATGGCGGGATAAGGCACGGAAAATCTGCTTATTTGCTTGATAGTTGCGGGGTTTTTGCCGTACTTCTGTTGCAGTCTGCAAGCGTGGTTTTCTGTTGAGGGGCAGTTGCTGCATATTGAGGAATGCATGGGTGAGAAACAGCTCTTCACCGTCAAGGACAAGGTGATTGCCGTAACCGGTGGCTCGTCAGGGCTCGGGCTGCGTATGGTGAAGGTGCTTGCGGAACATGGCGCCCGTGTTGCTTCCATTGCGCGTTCCCACGACCATGTGGATGCCAGCTATCAAGACAGGGATGTCCTGCAGATCACGGGCGATGTCACCTCATCGCAGGATATCAGTGCTGCCTTTGACCAGATAGAACAGACATTGGGGCCATTGTCGGTTGTGTTCAACAATGCCGGCGTGGCGCACAAGGCGCGCGTGCTCGATACGACGCCGGAAATGTTTGACCATATGTTCGCGGTCAATGTCGCCGGCGCCTTTTTCGTGGCCAGGGAAGCCGCGCGCCGGATGATCGCGCAGGGGCGCGGCGGGGCAATCATAAATACAACCAGCATTCTGGGCGAAAGGCCACAAAAGGGCGCGGCCGTCTATTCCATGACAAAGGCCTGTGTCACGCAGATGACGCGCGCCCTGGCGCTGGAATTTGCCGCGCACGATATTCGGGTCAATGCGCTTTCACCCGGCTGGTTCCCGACCGGCATCAATGAGGCGGAACTCGCCGGTCCGGCAGGCAGCTTTCTCAAGGGGTGCAACCCCATGCGCCGTCTTGGTGATCTGAGTGATATTGACGGCGCCGTGCTGCTGCTTGCTTCGGATGCCAGCCGCTATATGACCGGTTCGATAATAACCATCGATGGCGGCCATCAGCTTTGAGATGGCACCAAGAATTCAACATGTCTGTATGGAATGGTTGGCTTTAATGCTATAGAATTTATTTGATTTTGTTTGAAGTATATTGTTTTTGTTTACTATTTTTGATTATTTTTTTGCTTGTTTTGATGGGTTATGTAAAATTCATGATATTTTAAATAAACTGTTATTCAATCCTTTGTTTATCATGATTTTTTCAATGATATTAAGCAAATGAAGTTCTGCTGTTCTTTTGGCATTTATTTTGATGTCTGGTTGCGTTTACTTTCCCCCTAGTATTGCAGGAAATTTTTTATATCATATCTGCGGGGATAGCTGGTGTGCATGCGCCAGTCAAAAATGGAAAACCGGAAGATGCAAGAACGCCATGCGCCGGAATTGCCTGCAGTGGTACGGCTCGCTTTCCTGAGTGTGCTGTATGGAAGGCGTTCGACTTTATGGTTAGGGGCGTTCTCCCAGCTGGTCGTATGCGGTCTGCTGTTTTTCTGGACATGGGATGCGGCCTATATCGGCTTTGCCGCACTGCTTGGCGTGCTGCTGTTTGTTCGCCTTTTCGACATGTATCTGTTCGACAGGGTGCGGGACAAGGAGGCACTCGACAACCGTGCGCTCGCCATGTGGGAAAGACGCTATGTCGCGGGCACGGCCTCGGTCTTTACCGCATTGGGATTCTTGAGTTTTTACTCGATCTATGTCGTCAATGACCCGTTTGCGGAACTGGTCTCCCTGTCATTGGTCTTTGCGCTGTTTGCCACGGTTGTCGGGCGCAATTATTCGTCCAGACCGGCAGTCGTTCTGGCTTCCCTTGGCGCGCTTCTGCCGCCCATGGTGGCATTCGCGCTGGAAGGGGCGATGTTCCATGTTGTCTTTGCCCTTTTGTTCATCGCTTATTTTCTTACCAATATCCAGATGACCAAGGGGCTGCGGGATACGCTTTTTGACGCGACCATGGGCAAGCACAGTCTGGCCCTGGTGGCAAAACGCTTTGACTGCGCGCTGAACAACATGCCGCAAGGCTTGCTGATGTTTGACGCCGATCAGCGCATTGCGGTCTCAAACAACAAGGCCAGGACAATTTTCCGGTTACCTGATAATGTTCGCCTGCATGGGCGTTCAGTTGACGTTTTATTAAGATATAGTGTTCGCCATAAGGTTTTTTCTGCAGATGAACTTGGTGACATCAACAAGCGTTTCTTCAATCTGCTTGCTGGTCGACAGGCGGTTGATGTCTTCAGGCTGGCGGATGGCCGTCATGTGGAATGTATCGGCAATCCCGTTGCCAAATCCGGTGCGGTGCTGATCATAGAAGATGTCACGCAGCGGCTGCAGGTCGAGGCGCGCATTCACCATATGGCGCGTTATGATGCGCTGACCGAACTGCCAAACCGCAATCATTTTGCAACGCTGGTTCATGCCCATCTCTACCGGCATGACCCGGATCATTATGCGGCGCTGATTGTCATCGACATTGATCATTTCAAGCATATCAATGACATGCTTGGCCATCAGATGGGCGATATCGCCCTGCGGCAGATTGCCGACAGGCTGAACGCGCTTGATCCGAAGCGTTATATTGCCTCCCGTTTCGGCAGTGATGAATTTGTCGTTTTCGTCAGCAGTCTGACCGAGGAACAGCATGTTTCCACCGTCACGCAGGAACTGATCGGTTATCTGTGCGGTGAATATGATCTGGACGGCAACAAGGTGCCGATCCAGGTGACGGCTGGCGTTGTGACGGAAAAGGCGTGCAAGTTCGATGTCGCCAACATGCATATCAAGGCTGATCTGGCGCTTTATGAGGCCCGACGCGGTGAAAAACAGCGCTGGGCCGTCTTTGCCGAAACGATGGACATCAAATATCGCAATCGCCAGCAGCTCAAGGCCGATCTGCGGCAGGCCATAGTCGATCGCAACATTCATGTTGTCTATCAGCCCATCATTGACCTGCATTCCCTGCGCATTGTCTCATGTGAGGCGCTGGCGCGCTGGAACCATCCGACGCTTGGGCCTGTTCCGCCCACGGAATTCATTCCGCTGGCGGAAGAAATGGGCATGATCTCGGAGATCACGCGTCTTGTGCTGCATCAGGCCTGCAAGGATTGCCATAGCTGGGGCGACAGGATCTGCGTATCGGTCAACCTGTCAGCGATTGATCTGCGCAACAACCAGATCATGCAGGATATTGCGGCCGCGCTTGATTCTGTTGGTCTGCCGCCGCGTTGTCTGGAAGTGGAAGTGACCGAGACGGCAATCATTGCCGATCGTGACAAGGCTTCAGCGCTGCTGGCGCGGCTCAAGAACAGCGGTATCACGGTTTCGCTGGATGATTTCGGCTGTGGCTATTCGAGCTTCAGCTATCTCAACACCCTGCCGCTGAACAAGGTCAAGATTGACCGTACCTTCGTGCGGGATGTGATGACCGACAAGCGCTCGCTGATGCTGTTGCGCGGCATTACCCAGCTTTCGCACGATCTGGGGCTGGCGGTGACGGTTGAAGGGGTTGAGACGGAAGAGCAGCTGGCATTGATCCGTGTTGCTGCCGGGGCGGATCTGGTGCAGGGCTTTTTGCTGGGCAAGCCGACCTCGTCGGATGAAATCCGTCGCATGATTGCCCAGAAATCGACCGGTAGGGCCTCGGTGCAGCCGGTCCTGGCCTGATCCGCAAGGGCTGGCGTGACACATTGCGTGACATGGAGCTGGCGCGACAATTGTATCATCGGATGGATATGGCATCATGGGCGGTTTCCGGTTACCAATAGGTCACGCCACAATGGACATGACCGGATAGCAGGCAGGGTCATGCTTGGGGTGAAGTTCAGGCAGGTTCATCCGCGCGGACGGTCATTATGTGACAGCCGTCAGGATGGCTGCCTGTGCGAGGGTGGAGAAGGGCGACCGACATTGCCGGTGATCTGCAATGACGGGGGCTCCGGATGGTGAAATGGTGGTTCGCACCTTGTGCGAAAGCTGTTTGTTGGAGGAGCAATGGCAGAGCATCATACGTCTGCGCCGGTCGAAGTGGGCGCGTCGATGGATTACAACGAACATGAAAAGACCTATGCCGGTTTTACGGCCCTGGTGAAATGGGGAACCATAGCGACGGGCGCCTTGATGATCGCGCTGGCCTTCGGCTTTTTTGTCGGCGGGTTCTTTTCCGCGCTGATTGTTTTCATTCTCGTCTGTGCGGCTGCCTGGTTCCTTCTCTAATGCAGTTCCAGGAAAAGCTCTAATGCAGTTCCAGGAAAAGTGGATACCGGTTTTCCGCCCGGGAACTGCGTGAAGCAAAAGAGCAGTTCCAGGAAAAGTGGACACCGGTTTTCCGCCCGGATTGCGAAAAGTGAAAGCTAAAGCAATTCAGCACTTTCGTGAAAGCTGAATTGCGGCGACTGGCAGGCTTTCGGACGGGCAGGGTTTTCAAGCAATCGTTTCACAGCCACGTCTCCAGGATCATCCGGTTCTGGGGGCGTGTGTCTGCGCCCTTATGCGGCCTGCGATCCGCAGGGCAGCGGCATGACCCATATCATTCCATGCGCTGTTTCATATATGGCAATATTTCATGTGTTTTATAATAAAAACAATTATTTTTTCGTCATGTTCTCGATATGATTATAGATAATTATAAGACAAAGGCTTGTCTTCAATAGAAGAGCATTTTGTCTTGTCTGTATTGTACTGTGTTTCATGGTCATGCATGCCATGCCGAGATTTTGAGCATTATTCCGGCAAGGAAAATGTTCGTGCAAAGACGGAAAATATCTATTGTACTGTGCCGGTCAATGCCAGAAGCTTTGCCGCACTCGGGCAGGTCATGTCGATGGTTGCGGTCAATTCTCCATCGGTCCAAGCCATCAATCTCACCATCAACAGCCATGAAGGCCATGCCCATGCGGGTCTGTTTGGCTATACATTGATCAGGAGCTCACCCGTTCCCATCCACACACCGTTATAATGGCGGCTCGGTCGCTTCGGCGCGCAGCTATATGTTCTGTGGCGGTACGCGGGGCAAACTGTTCCGGCGGTGCATTTTTCCTGCATGCCGCAGGATGGACAGCGGATCTGGTTTTCAGAAGCCGATACGCTGGAAAAGTCACAGAAATAGCTGACATATATCCATGTCTTCGTGAAGTCGATCCAGCAGCAATGCACCGCCATGAAGGATGAAGAGCTGGACCGGATTTTCAGATCGGCGTTTTACCGCACGGTCCTGTCGTCTGATGATGTCCGATCGATCCATATGGTGCATGGCCAGCCCGACAGGTTGCCAGCCGCCGGGATCAGCCTGTTCATCATTGATAATAAGAAAGACAGCTGGACAGACAGAATGCGGGACTGGTTCCCGCTATTCGCCGTAAATCATCCTGTCCTGCAGGGCGCGCAGCTCGGCAATCTTGGAGCCGGGGCGCGGCGCGGCATTGGCATAGGTGATGAGCTCACCCTTTTTGATGGGCGCAATGACCGAGCCGTCCTGCAGCAGGCCACAGGGAATGGCCTTGGTCTTGCGCGCTTCTTCCGTCGTCATGATCCATGAGCGATAGCAATACTGCCCGATCGCATCGAGCTTTTCGCCGGGCTGCATGTCCTTTTTGGCCACCGCGCAGACTTCCGCCACGGGTCGGGGCAGCGGCACCATGTCGGTCTTGCCATGCAGAACCACGCGGGCCACCGTCAGCGGCACTTCGAGTGAGGTGAGGTGATAGGGACGGTGGAAGGTGAAATAGGGGCCCTTGCCCATTTTCAGGTCCTCCAGCCGTTCGACAAAGCGCGGATGCTCCATCTTGGCAATGACAAAGACGCCGGGCGACACGCCGCGGCCGATGGAATAATCTACCACGCCGGTCTTGTTGAGGATGCCGCCGTCTTCCTTGGGGATGAGCGTGTGGCTCAATTCATCGATTGCCGCCTTTGGCCCGTGCATGCCGGCAATATCCGGCACAAGGCCGGTGGCATTGGCAATGGCTGCCATTTCTACCATGGTCTTGGAGCCATCGACGAATTCGACCAGAAGGCGCACATTCATGTTCCGGCGGTCGGCTTCTTCCTGGTAATCGTCAGGAATGGCGTCAAAATTGAGCGGATTGTTCTTGCCCTTGCCTGCCGCCACGATCTTGTGGCCCATGGCAGAGACAAATTCGATCAGTTCCATGCATGAGGACGGCTCGTCGCCCGCACCAAGCGAATAGACAACACCCTGTTTGTCAGCTTCTGCCTTGAGATAGGGGCCGATGGTGACGTCGGCCTCGACATTCATCATGACAAGGTGCTTGCCATTATGGATTGCCTTGATGCCGGTCTCGGCGCCCACTTCTGGAATGCCGGTGGCATCAATCACCACATCGATGAGCGGATTGGACAGGATCAGGTCATTGTCGCCGGTGACGGCAATCCTGCCTGATTCGATGGCGGCAAGCATGGCTGCTTCATTGGAAGCTTCCTTTGCCTTGCTGTCATCGCCATGGGCGACTCTGACGGCCTTGAAGGTGTTTTCGATGCGACGCGCGGAAAGGGCTGCAACCTCGATCCCCTGCATATTGGCAACCTGGGTGACAATATCCGTGCCCATCTCGCCGGCACCGATCAGGCCAATGCGAATCGGTTTGCCGGTTTCTGCCCGCGCGGCCAGATCGCGTGCCAGTCCGACCAGTGCCACATTTGTCGTCATGGGTGTTTTCCTAAATCGTTCACATCGATTTTTAATGATTCATGTCATGCTTGTGTCGAGAAGGGTGTTTATTGAACGGATAGTGTCTATAGCAAGCCTCATGATTGCGCATCCCGATTCTGCGCAAAGTTTTGGAGCATCCCCCTCATGAGCCATGAAATGCCCTTTGATCTTGTCATATTCGACTGCGACGGCGTTCTTGTCGATAGCGAACAGCTTTCCTGCACGGCCTTTGCAAAGGTCTATGCCAATCATGGCATGGCGGTGCCGGTGAGCCTCGTGATGAAGGGTATTGGCATGAAACAGGCCGACATTATCAGGATGATCGAAGCCGAGACGGGGCATCATCTGCCGGAAAGCGCGGATGCCGAATTCTGGCCGGAAACGCGCAAGCTGTTTGCCGAATCGCTGACGCCCACCGACGGCATTGCGGATTTCCTGCAACAATTGCCGCAAAAGCGCTGTGTTGCCTCTTCCTCGCAGCTGGAACGGATCATTTTCAGTCTGGAAAAAACCGGCTTGATCCGGTTTTTCGGTGATGCGATCTTTTCCTCCAGCATGGTCAGGCGCGGCAAGCCGGCGCCAGACCTGTTTCTGTTTGCTGCCGAGCGCATGGGGGTAGAGCCGTCGCGCTGCCTGGTGATCGAGGATTCGCCTTTTGGCGTGGAAGGGGCGGTTGCCGCCGGCATGACGGTTTTCGGCTATACGGGCGGCTGCCATACTTATGCCGAACATGCTGATAAACTGGCCGCGAAAGGCGCGAAACATGTCTTTGATCGCTGGGCAGATATTGCGCGCGAGATTTTGGTTGCCGCTTAGGCCATCGCAATAGGGCTTGCCGCATTTTCTTTATTGGGTAAAGAGAATTGGCTCATACAGAGCCCAGAATCGTTTTAGGAACTCTCAGCGCATGAAACCTGCAATCACGCTCGATCAATTGCGTAATGCCATCGGAACCGAGATTGGTTGCTCGGACTGGCGCGTCGTCACGCAGGAAATGATCAACCAGTTTGCCGATGCAACGGATGATCATCAGTTCATCCATGTTGATCCGGAGCGCGCAGCCAGGGAAACCCCATTTGGTGGCACGATTGCGCATGGTTTTCTGACGCTGTCCCTGCTGTCAACGCTGGCCTTTGAGGCGCTGCCAATGCTTGAAGGCGCCACGATGGGCATCAATTACGGCTTTGACAAGGTCCGCTTCATGAGCCCGGTCAAGACCGGTGCGCGGGTGCGGGCGCGGTTCAAGCTGGCCGATGCGGATATTCGCCCGTCCGGCCGGGTGGTCAATCATTATGATGTGACGCTGGAGATTGAAAATTCGGTCAAGCCAGCACTGACTGCAACCTGGCTTACCATTGCCATTCTGGAGACGCCGGCCGCCTGATCGGCCTGGCCATCTTCAATCCGCAAGCCGTCCCGTTCCATCCAGCGGGGCGGCTTTTCCTTTATATGTTGTCATAAGGTCACGGAACGCAAAGGGGCCGTGCAAAAACATGCCGATGTCATAAAAATTCTTCTTTTCTGCGCCGCGCAGATAAAGAAGATGCATCAGGAAGAAATTGCCTTTTGAACGCTTGTAACGGTTTTCGCTGTGTACATGCTTGAAGCGGATATGATGAATGAGCGGCGGATTGGCGGTCTTGAGGCGGAAGGTTTTGACCGGGTCGGAATCATAGAAATGAATGATGTCGGTCAAGGCCTGGAATTCTGACCACAGAACCGGGCTTTCCTCGATCACCAGGCGCAGATCCTCGCGCAGGTTCGCTGCCTTCGGGTGTAGGGCAATCATCATAAGGCAGGAGCCGAGGGCAAGCAGTGATACGGGCTGTTTCTGCAACAGATCCGGCCGCTCACGCTGGACGGTGGCAAGCGCCTCCACGGCGGGCACCGTGCCAAGACTGTGGGCGACGATGATCACTTCATCCGCATTGCTTTCAGCAAGCTTTGCCATCATCGCATCGGCAAAATGCCGGCGGCGCTGAACGAGTTTCCTGTTGCGGTCGCGGATGCGGTCATAGGCGGCTGACCAGTCATCCAGCAGATAGGACATGAAGACCTTGTCTCCCGGCCAGCGTACCAGAACCATGGCCACGGCAAGGGCAAGCGGCACGGACCAGATGAAATTCCAGACGGACAGACCGGCAAGAGCGGGCGCAAGGGCAATCAGCAGGGCAATGGCCAGAATGACCAGCGTCAGCAGGAAAGGCCAGAGGAAGAACAGCACAAAGCGCCAGCTTGTAATGAGATAGCGCCACAATGTGCCGGTGAGGAGAATGTCAAGAAAGGCGCGAAAGCCGGTGAGGATGCGCGTGCCGGTGGAGCGGGCGGCATAATCATCGAAAATATCCGCCGTGCCGAACTGGCAGAATTCCGTCTCGGTCTGCCAGCCATTGCCGCTGCTTGTCACCGTCATCGTCGCACAATCATTACCCTCGTCGCGCATGGGGGTGAGTCGCGTCTTTGCCTGCCAGAGCCTGTCAAAATCCTTCAGCGCATGGGCATGGCGCGTGCGGACAGCCTTGGCGTGCAGTCCTTCATAGCCGGTAAACTGGATGACGAGTCGTTTTTGGATGGGCATGTGTTCAGTCACGGAGCTTCAGGTGACGGGATATCGGAAAGGGTGGCGCCAGTGCAATCCAGATTTTCATGGAAATCCTGAATTGCCCTGAAATATTGTCATTTTGCAGCTCTTGAAGGAAAACCGGTGTCCACTTTTCCTGAAACTGCTTTAGAGGCAGCTGCCTGCACAGGGGCATAACGCTTTGAACCGGCCATGGCGATAGTGAATATCGGAAAAAGGATGGCTGGGCATGGGATTTTGTCCCTGCTAGCGACGATTTGAAGCGCAGCCATGCATTTTAGGTGCGGGTTTTATGGGCCCGTACTGTTCAAAGTTACATCAGGTGGTGGACAGGTGTTATGGTTTCTGGTAATAGCCAGCCCAATTTGCAGTGATGTGCTGCGAAGCTTGGGAGCCTTGGGACGATGATCAGCCGGTGAAATGGCTTGATATTCGTTTAAAGACCCCCGAATGGCCTCAGGCTTATCCGAAATTCTAACCGATACGGGATTACACGTGCAGGTACTCGTCCGCGATAATAATGTTGATCAGGCTCTCCGCGCTCTCAAGAAAAAGATGCAGCGTGAAGGTATCTTCCGCGAAATGAAGATGCGTGGCCATTATGAAAAGCCTTCTGAAAAGCGTGCCCGCGAAAAGGCAGAAGCCGTTCGCCGTGCGCGCAAGCTTGCACGCAAGCGTGCTCAGCGTGAAGGTCTGATTGGCGGCCGCGGCGCTCGCTGATCAAAGACGGAATTCGCGCTGCTGCGAAGTGGCGTTTTGCAATCCGGTGCGGCTTATGCCTTGCGCCGGATTTTGCGTTTGCATGGATTCTGCCATCAAGCAGTTCCAGGAAAAGTGGGAACGGTTCTCTGTCCGGGGCTGCACAAGATAATCTGCCAAGGCGATTCAGGGTTTCCGTGGAAGGCTGAGTTGCTCTAGATTACGTGCTGTCATGAAAATTCATGTCCTCTGGCCATGGAAATGGTTTAAGGACTTGCAGCCGGTGCATGTCTGAACGTCAATTCCCGCACAGCGTTGCTGATTTCTGAGGCAGTGGCGTGAAGCGGCAGGGTTGGCAGGCAGACGCATAGTGTGCCGATGCAAATCGTGCAGATGCCCTGTTGATCGTGTCGGGCTGATCCTGTGCCGGGTCAGCTTGCACGCTGTCGCTGATGGCCGAACGCATTGAGTTTCATGTGTCTCGCCCATGAAACGGAGCCGCGGGTCCGGCGACGTTTCAATGCTTTGAAAGGAACGCAGCAAGTGTTGCTTGTGGAGATGAAACAGTCCTTGATCGCTGATCACGCAACAAAGAACAGGATCGGTCGGATTGGGATTCTGGTTTCGACCGCGCTGGTTTGCATGGCCATTGCAGGTTGTCAAAGCACCAATACGGCGCTGACGACGGTGGATCGGGCGCAGGGCACCAGTGAAAATATCAGCTCGCTGACACAGGTGATCCAGAGTAATCCGCGCGATCCTGAAGGCTATAATGTCCGCGGTTCCGCCTATGGCCGGGCCGGACGCTACAAGGAAGCCATCCGCGATTTTGATCAGGCGATTGCGCTTAATCCGAATTTCTATCAGGCCTATGCCAACCGTGCGCTGGTCTATCGCTATATGGGCGACAGCAACAGGGCGGTGCAGGATTACAGCCGTGCCATCCAGATCAATCCGCAATATGACACCGCCTATATCGGCCGCGGCAATGTCTATCGTCTGGCTGGTCGCCATGATCAGGCGCTCAATGATTTCAACCAGGCCATTGCCTTGCAGACGACCGATGGCCGTGCCTATCACAATCGTGGCCTGATCTATCAGCTGCGCGGCCAGCACCAGCAGGCGATCGAGGATTTCTCCAAGGCGATTTCGCTCAATTCGACCGCGCCCGAGCCTTATAATGGCCGTGGTCTGTCCTATGTCGCGCTGAATGACTGGGACAATGCCTTCGACGATTTCAATACGGCAATAACGCTGAACCAGAATATTGCCGAAAGCTGGGCCAATCAGGCGCTGGTCTATGAACATCGCGGCGAAAAGGCAAAGGCAGCCAATTCCTATGCCCGCGCTGTCCAGCTTGATCCGAATTACAAGCCCGCCAAGGATGGTCTGGCACGCACACGTGGCTGATGTTTCAAGGCAAGCTCTAATATAAGCGGTACCTGAATAAGTTTGGGCAGGTGTCGCTTTTCTTTCTGTTGTCGTGCCCTACAATCGGGGCATGTCGCTTTTCGACCATATTGGCTTCTGCAACGACTGACATTCAGGCTTTGCCTTTTACAAAAGCTGTATGGCGGTGGTTGGATTTTCCGTGATTGCGCGATCAGACACGGCGTTTTGTCAGTGGCGGGGGAGTGCGCTGGTGCCGTTCCTGTGGATCCATACAGATCCGAACCGGCAAACAGCCGAGCTGTCTTTGCCCGCAGCCATCTGCATATGATGTTTACCGCGCGCAGCGGGAGGAGGTTTCAGCTTTCACCGGGCGGATGCTGCAGGCGGGCGGAGCGGATCATGGCGCTTCGGCCTGTCAGGGCCGGAGGAGCTGGGCTATTTTGCTGCCTTGTGCTTGATTCTGGCGGAAACACGCTGGAAGCGGGTTTCCGTGATGGAGGCAGACATCTTGATGGGCCGTGGTTCAGGCGCGCAAATTGCGCTTGTCCAGATGCTTGACTGTCAGGTCGCCAATCCACTGAATGCCGCAGACCATGATGATCAGGATGATGACCACGGCGATCATGACCGTCGTTTCAAAGCGCTGATAACCATAGCGGATGGCAAGGTCACCCAGGCCGCCGGCACCGATCGCGCCAGCCATGGCAGAGGCGCCGACAAGGGTGATCACGGTCACGGTAAAGCCGGCGACAATGCCGGGAAGCGCCTCAGGCACCAGCACTTCTCGCACGATTGTCCTGCGGCTGGCTCCCATGGAGCGGGCAGCCTCAATCAGCCCGCGATCGACCTCACGCAATGACACTTCGGCAATGCGCGCATAATAGGGGATGGCGGCAATCGACAGCGGCACGATGGAGGCCCATGTACCGATCGAAGTGCCGACGATGAAGCGCGTGACCGGAATGAGGGCAACGAGCAGGATGATGAAGGGCACCGAGCGGAAACCGTTGATGAGGGCGCCAAGGATCGTGTTGACGGTGAGGTTCTGCGCCAGCCCGCCGCGTTCGGTCAGGATCATGACCAGCGCCAGCGGCAGGCCCAGGACGAGCGAGATCAGGCTGGAAAAGCCGGTCATGATGATGGTCTCCCAGAAGGAGCGCCACAGAAGATCAATCATCGCCTGAGACATAGCCAAGTACCTCTGCGGCATCCGCATGCGTGTTGAGATGGGCGATTGCCGCGCTGAATTTTTCTGCGTCACGCGCCGGCAGGGCAATGAAGATGGTGCCAACCGGCTCGCCCTGTATGGTGTCCATGCCGCCGTGAATGAGCTGGGTTGCAAGACCTGAGGCGGCGGTCAATTCGTTGAAGAACGGGCGGCGGGCTGTATCGCCCGACAGGTTTACCCGAACAATGGCCATGTCATTGATTGCAGGGGAGAGCCGCTCGGCCCAAAAGGCTGGCAGGGTCGGCGCCAGAACCTGCAACAGGCTCTGCGTGACGGGGGCCTGCGGATTGGCAAAGACCTTCCAGACCGGGCCTTCCTCGACAATCCTGCCGCGATCAAGCACGATCACCCGATCGGCGATGCGGCGGATTACATCCATTTCATGTGTGATCAGCAAAATGGTGAGGCCAAGCTTTTTGTTGATGTCTTTCAACAGCGCCAGAATGGATTGTGTGGTTTCCGGGTCAAGCGCCGAGGTTGCCTCGTCGGAGAGGAGCAGGGCAGGCTCTGCCGCAAGCGCGCGCGCAATGCCGACGCGCTGTTTCTGGCCGCCGGAAAGCTGGCTCGGATAATGGCCCGCCTTGTCGTTCAGGCCAACAAGATCAAGCAGTTCGGCCACACGTTTCCTGCGCGCTTCCTTTGGCTGTCCGGCGATTTTCAGCGGCAGGGCGATGTTTTGCGCGACCGTCTTGGCGGATAAAAGGTTGAAATGCTGGAACACCATGCCGATGCGCCGGCGCATCGGGCGCAGCGCCCTTTCATCAAGGCCGGTAATTTCCTGCCCCTCGATACGGATCGAGCCGGAATCGGGCTGTTCCAGCCCGTTGACACAACGGATCAGTGTCGATTTGCCGGCACCGCTGCGGCCGATGATGCCAAGGATCTCGCCGCGTGAGACGGAAAGTGTAACGCCATCAATTGCGGGCGTCTGGCCGAATTTACGGCGCACATCCCGCATTTCAACAATGGGCGCATTGGAGACAGGTGGCGTTTGAGTGATCACGCTTTTACTTCAGTTTGGAGTTGCCGAATATCAAACGGCTTTTGAACAAAACGGTCGAACCGCGGCTGCAAATCCAGGCAGCATTCGGTCAATCAAGCCTTGAGGAATGCTTTTGGGCAATTTTTGCGTCCACGTCAACAAAAGCCGTGCCAGAAACGGGTCTGGCACGGCAAAGATGCTTATCGTGCGAACCTAGTTCCAGGCCGGAATGCCCGTGCCCTTATAGGCGCGTTCCAGTTCAGCCTTCACGGCATCGTTCTGATAGGATGCAACAAGCTTCTTGACCCAGTCCTGACCGAGATCTTCGGTGCGTACTGCGATGAAGTTGTTGTACGGATTGTTTTCCTTCGATTCCCAGCCGATGGCTTCTTCCTTTGTCAGGCCAGCCTTGGCTGCCCAGTCATTGTTGACGATGGCGGCATCGAGGTCATCGATGGAACGGCCGACAACACCGGCGTCGAGTTCCTTGATTTCCAGTTTCTTCGGATTTTCGATAATGTCGATCGGGGTGGCAAGGATGCCTGCATCCGGGCGCAGCTTGATCAGACCCTTTTCCTCCAGAACGCGCAGTGCGCGGCCTTCGTTGGATGGATCGTTCGGCACGCCGATGACAGCGCCTTCCTTCAGCTCGTCAATGTTCTTGAACTTGCGCGAATAGATGCCGATCGGCCAGACGGCGGTATAGCCGGCGACGCTGATCTTGTAATTGTGCTGCTTGATCTGTTCATCAAGGTAAGGCTTGTGCTGGAAGGCATTGGCGTCGATTTCCTTGCGTTCCAGCGCTTCGTTTGGCTGGGTGTAGTCGTTGAAAATGACACGCTCGATGATCAGGCCATGCTTCTTGCCTTCTTCAGCGGCAACCTT
Source organism: Daeguia caeni (assembly GCF_042653845.1). NCBI lineage: Bacteria > Pseudomonadati > Pseudomonadota > Alphaproteobacteria > Hyphomicrobiales > Brucellaceae > Daeguia > Daeguia caeni. Next base: position 69,492 of record NZ_JBHSEL010000036.1, read on the forward strand.
CCAGACTTCTTCGTCTTCACCACCCATGATGCCAACCTTGATGACCTTGTCTTCGGCATGGCCTGGAGCGGATGCGAAGCCAATGGTCAGTGCGGCAGCGGTGAACAGAAGGGCCTTCAGACCAGCACGACGGGTCAAGGCGAAACGGGAGAGTGCTGACGACATGGTGTTTTCCTATTTGCGATGATTGACTTGATGATACCGTGAAGAGAACCTCAGGAGCGAAATTTTCTTCCAGATCAGATTGAGGGTGATAATTCCCGTTCTGGTAGCAATAAACAAGGAAAATTATTTCACTTATCGACGAGCGGGCGAGGCTGGATTGCGTTTCTTTATGTAATGGCGGATTGTCATTCCTGAGGATGAGGGCAGGCGAAATCCTATTTCGCCTGCCTGACATTTCAGCATATCTGGCTGTTTTGGGCGGTAGCCTTATGCCTTGTTCAGCTCTGCTTCTGCCTGGCCAGTCCCTGTTCGCGCATCTGGCTCAGGGTCATTCTCGGTGACAGTGCTTCCGGATCGATGCGGATTTCGATCAGTGCCGGCTTGCCGGCCTTTTCGCAGCGTTCAAAGGCTGGCGCGAAATCCTCGCTTTTCTCAACCGTCTCGCCATGCAGGCCATAGGCGCGGGCCAGAGCGGCAAAATCCGGGTTGGCAAGGGCCGTGCCGGAAATGCGGCCCGGATAGTTGCGTTCCTGATGCATGCGTATGGTGCCATACATGCCATTATTGATGACAATGAAAATGGCATTGGCGCCATATTGTACGGCGGTTGCCAGCTCCTGGCCGTTCATCAGGAAACAGCCATCGCCAGCAAAGGCAACGACGGTGCGCTCTGGCGCGGTGAGCTTTGCCGCAACGGCTGCGGGTACGCCATAACCCATGGAGCCATTGGTTGGCGCCAACTGGCTGCGATAGGTGCGGTATTGATAAAAGCGGTGCGGCCAGGCCGAATAATTGCCCGCGCCATTGGTGATGATGGCGTCTTTCGGCAGATGCGTGCGCAGATATTCCATGATCTCGCCCATCTGTACCGGGCCGGGAATGACAGGCGTTTCGATATTGGCGCGATAATCGGCATTGGCGTTTTGCGTCCATGCCTTCCAGCGCGGATCGGCGATGGGCGCAAGCCTTGCGGCTGCAGCGCAGAAGGCCGGCATGGTCGCATTGATGGGCACATCGGCATAGTAAACGCGGCAGAGTTCTTCGGCGCCCGGATGGATGTGGATGAGCTTCTGCCTTGGCACCGGAATATCGATCAGCTCATAGCCCTGTGTCGTCATTTCACCCAGCCTTGCACCGACCACGACGAGCAGACCGCTTTCGCGCACACGGTTGGCAAGTTTTGGGCTGATCGAGGTGCCCATTTCGCCGGCATAAAGCGGGTGGGTATTGTCGAACATGTCCTGGCAGCGGAAAGAGGCTGCGACCGGCAGATGCATGTTTTCGGCAAAGGTCTGCAGATCGCGGACGGCTGCGGCCGTCCAACCGCCGCCACCGACAATCATCAGCGGGCGTTCGGCCTGTTCGATCAGCGCCTTCATCTCCTGCAGCTGATCAGCACCCGGATGGATCTGAACCTGCTTGTAGGCCGGTGCATCGCTGACGGCGGCATGTGCGGTCAGCATGTCTTCCGGCAGGGCAATGACGACCGGGCCGGGGCGGCCATTGACGGCGCGATGGAAAGCCTGGCTTACCAGTTCCGGAATGCGGGCGGCATCATCGATCTGCACCACCCATTTTGCCATCTGGCCAAACATGCGGCGGTAATCGACCTCCTGAAAGGCTTCGCGCTCAACCTGGTCGCTAGCAACCTGGCCGATGAACAGAAGCATCGGGGTCGAGTCCTGAAAGGCCGTATGCACGCCGACCGAGGCATTGGTGGCGCCAGGGCCGCGGGTGACAAAACAGATGCCCGGCTTGCCCGTCAGCTTGCCATAGGCATCCGCCATATAGGCAGCTCCCCCTTCCTGACGGCAGACGATGAGGTCGATTTCGTCCTGCACGTCATGGAAGGCATCCAGTGCTGCCAGATAGCTTTCCCCAGGCACGCAGAAGACCCGATCCACGCCATGAATGCGCAAGGCGTCTACCAGAATCTGACCGCCGCTACGTGTGTTCGGTTTTCCGATCATGTGAAGCATTCCCTCAAGACCCCAACTTATCCCAACCGATCGGGCGCTTCGCGCCTCATCCTGACACTGCATAACAGCATAGGCCGAAGCAGGAATACAGACCCGACATGATGAGATAAGCGGATGATTTCATGAGCGGCCGGTATGGCAGGAATGCGTCAGCATGGTCGGATACTATCAGAATTAAGGTATTGATTGTGGTGGCGAAATATTGTCACCTTGCCGCTCAGCTTTTCTTCCCATCAGGTCGATGCACATCATGTCCCAGCCAGATTTGTCTGCCCTTCGCGCTTTTGTTGAAACCATTCCTCAGCTCTACAAGGGGCCCGGCGGTGCCGTGGCCGTGGTGAAGGATGGCGAAGTCATCCTGCGCCATAGCTGGGGCTTTGCCGATCTGGAACGGCACAAGCCGGTGACGGCTCAGACGCGCATGCCGATCTGTTCGGTGAGCAAGCAGTTTACCTGCGCCATTCTGCTCGATAGTGTCGGCGCGCCGGAAAAGCTGGATGGTTTGCTGGCTGACTATCTCGATATGTTTGAAGACGAACGCCCGACGGTGCGCGATCTTTGCAACAACCAGTCGGGCCTGCGCGATTACTGGGCGCTGACGGTTCTGTGTGGCGCTGATCCGGAAGGCGTATTCTTGCCGGAACATGCGCGCAGCCTGTTGCGCCGTCTCAAGACCACGCATTTTGCGCCGGGCACGCATTATTCCTACAGCAATGGCAATTTCCGCATTCTTGCCGATCTGATCGAGCAGCAGACCGGACGCAAGCTGGCCGATCTGTTGTCGGAGCGCATTTTCAGGCCTGCCGGCATGAAGACGGCGGAACTGCTTCCCGATACGGCAGCCTTCCATGACTGTGTCGGCTATGAGGGCGATATTGATCGCGGCTTCATACCGGCCATCAACCGGATCCATTGGGAAGGTGATGCCGGCATTGTCGCATCCCTGGACGACATGATCGCCTGGGAACAATTCATTGACGCAACACGCGATGATGAAGACGGGCTTTACAGGCGCATCAGCACACCGCAGACCTATCGTGATGGCAATGCGGCCCATTACGGCTTTGGCCTGAAACATGACGAGACGGGTGGGTATCGTCTCACCGGTCATGGCGGGGCGCTGCGTGGCTGGCGCTGCCACCGCTGGCATGCGGCCGATGCACGGATCTCGACCATTGCATTGCTCAATTTCGAAGGGGCAGCGGCGGAGATTGCAACCCGGCTGATGGATATTGCGCTGGGCATTACCAAGCCGGAGCCGCAACGGGTGGCGGCCGATCCGGACTGGTTTGGCGCATGGCTCAGCCCTGAGACGGGACTGGTGCTGACGCTGGAGGATGCAGGCCATGGCCGCATGAAGGCAGGCTTTGGTGTGCGACCGGAAATCGTCAATGTGGTTGCACCCGATCAGGCGCAGTCCGGCCATATGGTGCTCAAGCGGGCGGGCGAGCGGATCGAGCTGGTAGGCACGCAGGAAAATCTGAAAACCACATTGCATCGCATTGGCGGCAAGGCAAGGCTTGATGTGGTTGGACGCTATCATTCGGATGAACTTGATGCCGATCTGACCCTGGTTGATCAGGGCGGGGCGCTTTATGGCTGTTTTGAAGGTTTTCTGGGCAGAAGTACCATGTATCCGCTTTATCCGTTGGGGGAAGATGTGTGGTATCTGCCGGTGCAGCGCTCGATGGATGCACCGTCGCCGGGTGACTGGAAACTGGTGTTCCAGCGCGATGCGCAGGGCGCGGTCAGTGCAGTGCAGGTCGGCTGCTGGCTTGCTCGCAATGTGCAATATGTCCGGGCCTGATATCAGGTCCTGACAGACGCGGTTGCGTCCGGTCATTGCCCGCGCGCCGTAGGGCACACGGGCGAGGGCCTGTCTGGTCAGGCTGGCCGACGCTGCAGCGCATCCAGAATATACTGGGTGCTCAGCCGGATGGCCGTGGACATTGTCTGCCGGGCCATGATCGGATCATTGGTCGCGATCGCCTGTGCAATCTTGACATATTCATTGGTGAGGGTGGATATGGCGGCTGCCTGATAGGTTGGCGCATTGACCACATAGGCAATCGCCAGAGCCGCCTCGATCAGATCCGCCGATGAGCGGATGAATGGATTGCCGGACAGTTCCATGATGGCCAGATGGAAATCGAGATCAGCCAGGACTGCGGTTTCCCGTGTATGGTCTGGATAGGCAAGGCGGCAGGCGAGCGTGTAAATCATGTTTGCATCTTCACGTCCGGCCAGTTCTGCGGCCCGTGCTGCCGTCTCCGGCTCAAGCGCGAGGCGCGTGAAATGAAGATGCCGGACAAATTCCGCGTCAACGCCGTTCTGGATCCACCAGAACAGGATGTCCGGGTCGAAGAAATTGCAGTTCTTCGTGCCCAGAACACGCGTGCCCACTCTTGATTTCGGTTCAATCAAGCATTTGGCGGCGAGTGTTTTCATCGCTTCACGCAAGACCGTGCGCGAGACACCAAAACGCTCTGATAATTCCTGATCGCCAGGCAAAATCGTCCCTTCAGGCAGCGTGCCGGAAAGAATTTCCTTGCCCAGTGTGTCGACAACTGCGGCGTGGCTGGTATGACGTTTTTGCCCTTTTATAATTCTGCTTAACAGCCCCAATACGGGAATCCTCACATAATTCGTTTAAGTATTACTATATAAAAATTCATGTCCTGAGACATTATGCATCATTCCAGGATATTGTAATATTTATTGAATGAAGTGGTCATGCGTATATTCCAATCAAGTATGACGAATTCTTGCATATATCCGTTGTTGATATGGGCATTTTTATGAAAATGCAGGCGCGATCAATATATATTTTTCATATGAAATATGTCAAATTATATATAAGAATGTAATTCAATAGGTATATAAAAATAACGTAATATTTGTAAGAATTATACTATTGCATGAATTATCGAGTGCCTCGCGACGAATCTATAATTATATGGCTTTGATTTGTTGTCATGAACCATGACAACGAGTTTAATTCATTGAACTGATCTATTCAATATCCAGGCAGACAAAGTTTATAGAGCGGTTTTACGCGCATATTCGATATAAAGTTCGCGCAGGCGCGTTGCGATGGGGCCGGGTTTCCCATCTGCAATGGCGCGGTCATCGATCATGGTGATCGGCGTGACAAATGCTCCGGCACTTGTCATGAAGGCTTCCCTGGCCTGATAGGCTTCCTCAATGGTGAACAAGCGTTCTTCAAGTTTCAGCCCGTTTTCCGCAAGCAGTTGCAGTAGGGCCTTGCAGGTGCAGCCGGGCAAAATGGCATTGCTGTTCGGGCGTGTGACTACGACATCGTCCTGGGTGACGATGAAGGCAGTTGATGAGGCGCCTTCGGTGACATGGCCGTCTTCGATCATCCATGCTTCATCGCAGCCCGCATTTCTGGCGATGGTCTTGGCAAGTGCCTGTGGCAGCAGGCACACGGTCTTGATGTCACGGCGTTTCCAGCGAAGGTCGGGCAGGGATATGACTTTCGCGCCGGTCTTCAGCACCGGCTTGTCCAGCAGCGGGAATGCCTGTGTGAACAGGATGAGCGTGGGCTCAATTCCCTCCTGCGCGACAAAGTCACGGTCGCGACCATCGCCACGGGTGATCTGCAGATAGATCAGGCCTTCCTGCAGATCATTGCGCGCGACAAGCGCGCGTTCGATTGCGATGATTTCATCTTCGCCAAGAGGCAGTGGAATGCCGATTTCGCCGGTTGAACGGCGCAGACGCGCCATATGTGCGGAGCTGTCAATCAGCTTGCCGTCAAGCACGGCGGTGACTTCATAAATGCCATCGCCAAACAGAAAACCGCGATCGAAAATTGATACCCTTGCGTCACGTGCGGGAAGGAATGCGCCATTCACATAGACAATGCGATCATCAAGATTTTCAGGGGAGGCGGTCATGTTTTACGGAATCCTGCTGGAACATGCGTGCAAAGCACGGCGCCAGATATGACAGCTTTGCCGGATTTGGAATATAGTGTGTGATGAAAAAAATGCCACCGCAAAAGAATGCGGTGGCATGGTTGTTGTTTTTTCTTTTATATCAATCAGTTGGCGCGTTTCAGCGCGTCACCGAGAATGGATACGATCGTATCGATATGCTGCTTTTCAACGATGAGTGGTGGCGACAGGGCAATTACGTCACCGGTCACGCGGATCAGCAGGCCTTTCTTGAAGCAATCGACGAAGACGTCATAGGCGCGTGTGCCGGGTGCGCCTTCGCGTGAGGACAGCTCGATGGCGCCGACGAGGCCAAGGTTGCGGATGTCGATGACATGCGGCAGGCCGCGCAGTGAGTGCAGGGCTTCCTGCCAATAGTCGGCCAGTGAGGCGCCGCGGGTGAGCAGGCCTTCCTCGGCATAGATGTCGAGCGTTGCAAGACCGGCTGCAGCGGCAACCGGATGGCCGGAATAGGTATAGCCATGGAACAGTTCGATGGCGTTTTCCGGGCCGGTCATCAGGCCGTCATAGATCTTGCGGCTTGCGAAAACGGCGCCCATCGGGATCGTGCCATTGGTCAGGCCCTTGGCGGTGGTGACGATATCCGGAACAACGCCGAAATAGTCGACGGCAAATGGTGTGCCCAGACGGCCAAAGCCGGTGATGACCTCATCAAAGATCAGCAGGATGCCATATTTGTCGGCCGTGGCGCGAATGCGTTCCAGATAGCCCTTTGGTGGCAGGATGACGCCGGCCGAACCGGACATGGGTTCCACAATGACAGCGGCGATTTTTTCTGCGCCATGCAGCTGAACCAGGCGCTCCAGATCGTCGGCAAGCTCGATGCCATGCGGCGGCAGGCCCTTGGAGAAGGCATTCCTTTCAATGTCGAGCGTGTGACGCAGATGATCAGCCGGGATCTGCGGGAATACGCGGCGGTTGTTGACAAGGCCGCCAACAGAAATGCCGCCAAAGCCAACACCGTGATAGCCCTTTTCACGACCGATCACCAGGGTGCGGGTGCCTTGGCCAATGGCGCGCTGATAGGCGATGGCAATCTTGAGGGCGGTGTCGACCGATTCCGAGCCGGAATTGGTGAAAAAGATGCGGTCGAGCTGGGCCGCTTTCCCCCCTGGCGCGATAGCGGCAAGGCGTTCGGCAAAATCGAACGCCACATTGTGGCCCATCTGGAAGGTCGGCGCGAAATCCAGCGTAGCAATCTGGCGCTCGACGGCTTCGGTAATGCGCTTGCGACCATGCCCGGCATTGCAGCACCACAGGCCGGCCGTGCCGTCCAGTACCGGGTTGCCGTCAACGTCGGTGTAATACATGCCTTCAGCGCTTGCCAGAAGGCGTGGGGCAGCCTTGAACTGGCGGTTTGCAGTAAAGGGCATCCAGAAATTATCCAGAGCTGGGGTATTGGTTTTGGTCAGCATTGAACCCTCCTGTTTTGCATGTCATTGGACACGTTTTCCTGAAAGCAACAAGTCTTTTTCTTCTGAACGTCAACCGATTGATTTTGTTTCATTCGTTCATAGAAGTTGTGTTATATTCAACACATGCAACAGATCGGGGACGCACAATGAATTTTGATGTTGGTGGAAGGCTGCGTTATGTGCGCATGCGGCACAATCTTTCCCAGCGGGAACTTGCCAAAAGGGCAGGCGTCACGAATTCAACCATTTCGCTGATCGAGGCCAATCAGACCAATCCGTCCGTCGGGGCCCTGAAGCGGATTCTTGATGGCATCCCGATCGGCATGTCAGAATTTTTCGCGTTGGAACCCGATGCGCCGCCAAAGGTCTTCTATCAGGCGGATGAGCTGGTGGAGATTGGCAAGGGCAAGATTTCCTATCGCCAGGTTGGTGACAATCTCTTTGCACGCGCCCTGCAGATCCTGAAGGAACGCTATGAACCGGGGGCGGATACGGGAAAGGTCATGTTGGTGCATGAGGGCGAAGAGGGCGGTATCATCATTTCCGGGCGCCTTGAAGTGACTGTTGGCAGCGACAGGCGTATTCTGGGGCCGGGTGATGCCTATTATTTCCCAAGCAAATTACCGCACCGGTTCCGTTGTATTGGTCCTGTTGCGTGCGAAGTGGTCAGCGCCTGCACGCCGCCAAGCTTCTAATATCAGGAAGAGGGCATTATCAACGGTTTCTTTCGTTGCGGCCATCCGGCACGCATTTATCGGCATGCAACCCGTCTGCATGCGGTATTGCACGGGCCGTTGATACGGGCTGCCTGTCGTCTGGTCTGTTCCGGGCCGATGTCTCCCATGTGGGGCGGAAGCTTAATTGCTCCCCCAGAATGGGCATAAGACAATATGTTTTGAATATAATTTATTTGAGTAATCAAATGTGAAAAATGAATATTTCATATTAATGATATAATTTATGAATATAAAAATAAACATCAATATCAGTCAGGGTAATTTTTACAAGAAATGCTTTTATTATTATAAGCGTATTATTTAATAATTTATAATAGGCAATTATTATATAATTATAAGTTGTTTTTGATAAATATATTACAATGATGAATAAAGATAACGGAGGGTTCGTGTTTTAGTATGTATTAATATTACTTAAAGGAATAATTATGCAAAACGCCTCGAATCGCGAGTTTAGGTCATTTTTGCGCGCAAGCATTTCGCCCCTGATTCAGGACTGTGCGCTGTTCCATTATGTGTGGCGCCAACAGATGTGAGCGCAGGGGGAGCTGAATGGAAAGTCCAAGACTATCATGAACGGCAAAAACGGACACAGGGCGAGAATGGCCTGAAAGCATCCAATGATGTGCAGGGATCAATGACGGAAATCTCGCCTCCAGACGGCGACAAAAAAGGAATTGAAGATAGTAATAATAAAGAAATAAAGAAGGAAGAAAAGAAAAACAAGAAAAAAGATAAAAGGAAAGGCATAATTTCTAGTGTCAAGAATTTCCTATCAAGAAAAAAGGCAAAGGGCGTTAATGGTTTCGGGGCTGATGGAGGCTTGCTTAGTCAGAATGGCAGCCTGAGCTTCAATGACAATGGCTATGCAGAAAGCATAAGAGAAAAAACAGAATTGTCAGATGAAGGGACCACGTCTTCTCTGTTCGAGGAAGAGACGCATCAGCACATATATTCGAGTGATGAAAAGTTTAGTGAGACTGGCCGAGAAGATTCTGGCAGGAGCACATCTGTTTCAGACAGTTTGCTGAGCCATGGTCGCAAGGATATCGGGCCTGGCCCCAATGATCATGCAGATCATAATGAACCTGAGGCAATTTCTGGCGCTAATAGGATGCTCAAGTCGCGTGAGCATCTGGGGCTGGACGGAAATCTGTGGTTTGAACAGTCAGACGATGAGGGTCAGGAAACGCCAAGACCTTCTTTGGATAGTCCTGCCTCCTCGTCAGTGCATACGGTCATTTCGCGTGACGATAGGGCAAGTTCTCAAGAAGCGAGAAAAAACAGCCTGGAAAAGGCGGATAATACACGGATGAATGCATCGGATTCGTCTGATGACGGAAGTTCTGATGTAGACGGCAATGTGCCAGGGAAGACACGAGAGATTGGAGCAGGCATCGCAAGCCAATCACGGGATGATGCCCGGATTCCTGTGCCGCCACAGATGCAGGCAGATGCCCAGAGTCTGACCACAGTCCAGCAGGGTGTTTCTGCTGACACTGGGCAGCAGGCTGGTGCTGCCGAGGAGAATGCGCCACAGGCTGTTGCCCAGGCAGAAGCGNAGGCAGAAGCGCAGGCCATTGCGCCGCAAGCGGCCCGGGACAATGCGCAGCCGGCAGATCAGGCTGCGGCAGATCAGGCGGCAGCAGATCAGGCGGCAGCAGATGTTGAAACTGTCGCAGCGGCCTATCAGCCCGGCGTTCCGGTTTATGCTGCCTATGGCCAGATCGTCCGTTTGGCAACCAGCCTGCCGACCATGCAGGAGCGCATCGGCAAGCGTTACTGGGCCGGACAGGGCGCGGCACAGATCGAGGAAGGCGACGGCGAAGAGGCCCGGCTTTCCTGGAAGGGCAATGACATCCTGACCGATCTTGGTCTGGTCTGGGGACAGGCTGAAGCCGGTCATCGCCATGCCGCCCTTGCCGGCAGCGATCTGCACACGCGCTACACCGCCAATGACTGGAAGGTCACGCTTGGTCTCGACAACCAGCTCCATGAAGCCAATGACAACCGTCTGCTTGGCGGCGTCTGGGTCAGGTATAGCCGGATCAATGCGGATATTGCCTCGGCTTTGGGCAAGGGTGCGATCGAGACGCAGGCCTATGGTGTGGGCGGCGCGCTGACCTGGCTGTCGGACAATGGCCTCTATGTTGACGCACAGGCGCAATATAGCAGGCTGAAGAGCGAGCTTTCCCCGGACAAGGTCAGCAAGGCGCTGGCGAGCAATGCGAAGGCTGAAAGCTATGATGTCAGCCTTGAGGCTGGCAAGTCGGTGCGGCTGAACGACTACTGGACGCTGACGCCGCAGGTTCAGCTCAGCTGGAACCATGTCACGGCCAACAGCTTTACCGATGCCGATGCCAATACGGTTCGGTTTGAACTGAAGGATCAGGTTACGCTGCGTGGTGGCGTTGCGGTTGAATATGCCAAGAGCTGGCAGGACAAGGGCGGCAAGACGGTTCGAGCCAGTGTTCATGGCATTGCCAATCTGCGCCATCGCCTTGCGGGCAAGGGTTCGCGTCTGCAGCTTGCCGATCAGAGCGTGAAGATCGGTCATGAGGAACGCACCTGGGGCGAAATCGGCCTTGGCGGGCGCTATGAGCTGAAGGACAGGAGGCTTGCTGTCTTTGGCGATGTCACCGCCGGTACGGCCATGAACAATCCGGGCAAGAACCACTATGTCGCAGGCAAGCTCGGCCTGAGCATCAAGTGGTGACACACAGGCACTGAATGACACACAGTCACTGAAACAGATGAAACGCCCCGGTTCCGCCGGGGCGTTTTGCATG
>NZ_JBHSEL010000037.1:0-1942 GCF_042653845.1 Daeguia caeni
CATGCAAAACGCCCCGGCGGAACCGGGGCGTTTCATCTGTTTCAGTGACTGTGTGTCATTCAGTGCCTGTGTGTCACCACTTGATGCTCAGGCCGAGCTTGCCTGCGACATAGTGGTTCTTGCCCGGATTGTTCATGGCCGTACCGGCGGTGACATCGCCAAAGACAGCAAGCCTCCTGTCCTTCAGCTCATAGCGCCCGCCAAGGCCGATTTCGCCCCAGGTGCGTTCCTCATGACCGATCTTCACGCTCTGATCGGCAAGCTGCAGACGCGAACCCTTGCCCGCAAGGCGATGGCGCAGATTGGCAATGCCATGAACACTGGCTCGAACCGTCTTGCCGCCCTTGTCCTGCCAGCTCTTGGCATATTCAACCGCAACGCCACCACGCAGCGTAACCTGATCCTTCAGTTCAAACCGAACCGTATTGGCATCGGCATCGGTAAAGCTGTTGGCCGTGACATGGTTCCAGCTGAGCTGAACCTGCGGCGTCAGCGTCCAGTAGTCGTTCAGCCGCACCGACTTGCCAGCCTCAAGGCTGACATCATAGCTTTCAGCCTTCGCATTGCTCGCCAGCGCCTTGCTGACCTTGTCCGGGGAAAGCTCGCTCTTCAGCCTGCTATATTGCGCCTGTGCGTCAACATAGAGGCCATTGTCCGACAGCCAGGTCAGCGCGCCGCCCACACCATAGGCCTGCGTCTCGATCGCACCCTTGCCCAAAGCCGAGGCAATATCCGCATTGATCCGGCTATACCTGACCCAGACGCCGCCAAGCAGACGGTTGTCATTGGCTTCATGGAGCTGGTTGTCGAGACCAAGCGTGACCTTCCAGTCATTGGCGGTGTAGCGCGTGTGCAGATCGCTGCCGGCAAGGGCGGCATGGCGATGACCGGCTTCAGCCTGTCCCCAGACCAGACCAAGATCGGTCAGGATGTCATTGCCCTTCCAGGAAAGCCGGGCCTCTTCGCCGTCGCCTTCCTCGATCTGTGCCGCGCCCTGTCCGGCCCAGTAACGCTTGCCGATGCGCTCCTGCATGGTCGGCAGGCTGGTTGCCAAACGGACGATCTGGCCATAGGCAGCATAAACCGGAACGCCGGGCTGATAGGCCGCTGCGACAGTTTCAACATCTGCTGCCGCCTGATCTGCTGCCGCCTGATCTGCCGCAGCCTGATCTGCCGGCTGCGCATTGTCCCGGGCCGCTTGCGGCGCAATGGCCTGCGCTTCTGCCTGGGCAACAGCCTGTGGCGCATTCTCCTCGGCAGCACCAGCCTGCTGCCCAGTGTCAGCAGAAACACCCTGCTGGACTGTGGTCTCATTCTGCCCCTGCAGCTGTGCTGCTGCCTGAACATCCGCATCACTCTGCTGGGGAACGGCAGCAACTTGCTGCTTGCTCAGTGTCTTCTGAGACGGTCTGGCCTGCGCTACCGGCACCGCATCGTCAGCCTGCTGCATCTGGACAAGGTCTGCATTTTGCGGGTCAGACTGCGCTTGCACCGTCTCGTTCCCTGCGCCAGATGCCGTCATGTCGGCCACTCTGACATCAGGCTGCACCGTGTCCATTTGCACTTCCGGTGCGCCACCCGTATCATCTGTCGGCAGAATATCAGGCAGAACAACCTCTTCCTGCGTCGACGATTTCGCACCGCTTACCGCAGCCATCAGATCCCTTGCCTTCTGGAACAGATACTGTGTCAGTGACCCATTATTGTCAGTCGGCACTGGCTGGGAGGTTGCAGGAACTGGCTGCGATGACGCCGCACCATTCACTGAGACCGTGAGGATTCCATCCTGCTCATGCAGAATTTGGGTTGGCGTTACAATCGTCGTAGCTTCACTTGCCGAATGCACTTCTGCAACGCTGAGAGCCCGACTCAAAATTTCATTTTTGCGATACGCCTCGTCATTCGCCTGATTGAGGAGATGAGCATCCAAGCTTGTGACGAT
>NZ_JBHSEL010000038.1:0-15350 GCF_042653845.1 Daeguia caeni
TGTGCTTCTTCTGCGGCATTCCAACGTCCTCCTACGGCTCAATAGTTTACTTCAGGGAGGACCACTTTTCAGGGGGCAGACCACAATGACACAGTATGCAGCTTTCATTGCAGCTTCTCGAATTGATCGGAACCTGTCGCGTTTGGGGCATGCTGTCAGAACCGAGTATTCAATCCGTTGAAAAGCGCTCCTCGGCTTCGGCGGGTAGCATATTTGTGGCAAGCACCAGAATACGTGGGGGCTAGACACCTATTCCAAAGCAGGAAATCCCACTGCTTCGCAATGTCTTCAATGTCCACGCCGATGGATAACCTCAGCCTTGAATAGACCCTTGACCGTTTCAGTTAGGCTATATCGCAACTGCTGTCGATCTGCAGACAGTAAGTCTCGAGGTCTGCTTTTGACAGCCATGCCAAATAATTGACACATATCGAACAGCCTGCCGCATGGTGAGGAAGCCCACTGCACACATTCACGGAGATTGAGGAACGCAAACAGCACCGGCACGGAAAACAGTCTGCTTATGTTTGTCGCCTAAGAGTTTACTGATGAACATGACGCACAGTTGGCCGATAAGCACGGCTCAACGCCTTCTGACACCTTCTCACACGCGTCGATTCACGGAAAAGCTTCTACAACACCAAATGCAGTGCAAGATTGATGCAACTCTTCCAGAGGTGTTGCAACAAAGCGCCTTGGCGCCGTTTCCACCAACCGATTTTGCTCATGATAAACAAGGTGTCATGGCGGAGGGGATGGGTCTGACGTCCAACCTTCTCCACCTTAAGGGATTGATTTCATTATACAAGATCCCAACAGCTCTCGCTTCAGATCACGAACACCGGCGCGAACCCACCCCCTAGCGTCCTGAAATTTGTGGTCTGGCCTTGATAAAGGCGCGCGGCCACCAGAAGCACCTGCCCATCATAGGTATACAGTCGCACGTCCATTTTGCGCCTCTGGGGTGTCTCGTCGATCTTGATCATGCGCTCGCTGGGGCGGACCAGCGTCTGGGCAACGTATCCGCCTCCCGCGATCTCCGCCCAGACTCCTTTCGTCAGCTTGTCGCCACGATATACCGCCTTGCCACCATGTCCTCCTGTCGGCTTGAAGAACAGGTCCTTGCGGGATTTCCAAAGTGCATCAGCGTTGTCGGGATTGACCAGAACGGTGCGTGGAACGGCAGCAAGCCCGGCCCGAATCCCCGGGTCGACTCCCCATGCCTCAAGTGTCGCGGAATTCGAAAGAAGCGAAAGGTTGCGCTTGTCGGCAAGGAGCGCGTGGTTGTGCGGATTCGGCGTTACGACAACCGCGCCATCACGGTAGGATTCCTGCAATGCCTTGTGCTCGGGCTGGTCAAAGGCGAAATCGGTGACCCGGTTGTAAACGAGATCGATCGTCTTTCCGTCGACGCTGAGCTGACCATCGTCGTAGCTAAGGTGACCGGCGTCGGCGATGACCGCGTCTACCCCTCGTGCCGCCAAAACTTGCCGCGCGAGCACGAACTCGGGATAAAGGTACTGTTCCGGCGGATTGTCATCGATGATGGCGATGCGTTGTGGCGTGCCCCTTCCCCGCTGCCGAATCCATTCGTTCTGGAACATGCGAAACGCCGCGTCCTCGAACGATGGCAGCGCCGGGGGGATATCCATTTCGGCGCAGCACGCGCGCTGCGCTCGTGCAAGAAAGGCATTGAGAAACGCGCCGCCGGCGTTGGTGTTGATTTCGATCAACCGGGGGCCGTCTTCGCCGAGATGAAAGTCGTAGCCCATCAATGCCCCGAGCGGGCCGTGATCCCCCCACGCGATTTCCGGCGCCCAGGAGAGGACCGCGGTCTTGTATGCCTCGAGTTGGGCGGTGGTCTCCACAGCCACTGCGATCGCGCGCATCTCATTGACGGTGGTGGCCGAAAGGAACACCGGCACGTGCGAGAACAGGTGGGTCTTGGGGCCGATGAACGTCTCGAAGAACGCCGGCTCACCTGCCTCCTGCTCCAGCGCCTCGCGCAGCGATGGAAGGTCCAGTGTAACGCAGAAGCAGTTCTTGTTGAGCCGCTCCGTGCGGTCTTGAACCCGCTTCGATGAACTGGAGCCGGGATTGTTCATTGAGGGAAAACCCGACGCTGCGCCATGATCGGGCGCGCTTCAAAGGCCAAGTAATCCATGAATAATCCCACGAACATCGCTCCCAAAGGTGTCGCCATCGGGTTGATCCAAATATGCCGCTTCTGTCCGGCAGCCACAACTGTCACCGGGTGGGCCTCGGAAAACTGAGCAGCCGGTCGCACGGGCAGCTCCGGCCTGCAGCGAAGCTCCATCCCGAAGGTGCCATCAGCGCTCAGCGTGCTTGCGACACATTCTCCTGGTAGGTCCGCTCGCGCTCCGGCCAGGTGCTCTTGATATAGGCGAGCGCAGCCTGGATCTCTGCGTCGCTGAGGACGGCAAAGCCCGGCATGTCGCTCTTATAGCCGCCCCCGACGATGGCGGCCGTGCCCTCCTTGACGATCCGGAACAGGATGTCATCGGGATGGTGCCACGTGTGGCCGTCGGCATCGTGTGGTGGCGCCGGGAGACGCCCGGACGGAAGGGGCGTCTTCCAGTCCGGCTGCCCCTCGAGCTGCGCACCGTGGCAGGACGCACATTGGTCCGCATAGATCTGCCGGCCCTGTTCGATGACTTCTGCAGATGACGCGGCGTTGGATGCGGTCTGGGCATAGTGCCTGCCAGCGAAGACCGCCATGACCAGGCCTCCGACGAGCAACCCGGGCCACAAGATATTACGGAGTTCTTTTCGCATGAGTTGCATGATTGGTGGCGAGGAATTTCTATTGGCTACATGCCGAGGATGAATTTCTGCCAGAGGCGCGACGCCGGAGGCTATGGACATTCCCGTGACCAGCGCCTATCTTTCCGGCATGTTCTCGCGCCTCGTCACCATGCTTGCCGTACTCGCGATCGCCGTCATGACGACGGTGACCTCCGCGCATGCGGCGCGCTTGAGCGCAGAGCCGGATCACTCGGTGCATGTCGGCGAGATGATGCAGGTTGCGGCCGGCAGCGACCGTTCCTGTGACGGCGAACAGCACTGCGGATCGATGGATGCTGGAAGCTGTGAGTTGCTTTGTTCAGGTCTTTTGGTCTTTCTGACATTTCCGAGGGAAGACTCGCCCAGCGTTTACGCGCCTGCCAGCCATGACCTGCCCACCGGTGCAGTGCTTGCCGGTCGGGCACCTGGACTGAACGAACGACCTCCCAAGCACCGTCTCCTCTGATCGCGCGTCCGGGCCGAGGCCCGCGGCGTCCTGTCGGTTTTGATGAACGGGACGAGCTGTCCCGAGGAGACGACCATGAATACCCTTTCACGACGCGGCTTTCTTGCCGCTGGCGCAGCCATGCTGGCCTCTGCGCATCTGCCCCGAATCGCGTCAGCGCAGGGCATCGCCCCGCTGCCCTTGCACGCCGCCAGCCGGGTGCTGGACATCGACGGTCGCGCCGCCACCGTTTGGGGCCTTGCCGGCCCGGCCGGACAGGGCTTGACGCTCGACCCCGGCGCGCGGTTCCGGGTGGATCTGCGCAACGATCTCGATGTTGAAACGCTGATCCACTGGCACGGCCAGATCCCGCCCAACGCACAGGATGGCGTGCCCGACATACCCTTGCCTATGCTCGCACCCGGCGAGACGCGCGCTTATGACTTTGCGCCGCTGCCTGGCACCTACTGGATGCATGCGCATGTGCCGCTGCACGAGATGCGGCTTCTGGCAGCACCGCTGATCGTGCGCAGCGCCGAGGATATCAGCGCCGACCGGCAGGAAGTAGTGCTGTTCCTGCATGACTTCTCGTTCAAGGCACCCGAGGAAGTGATGGCCGAGATCCTCGACGGCCATGGAGGCGGCCACGGCACGGACATGGGCGGAATGGCGGGTATGGATCATGGCGCCATGGGGAACATGCCGATGGAAGGCATGGATCACGGTGCCCTGGGCGGCATGATGGGGATGGGTGCCATGGACGGCATGGCGATGGACCTCAATGACTACGACTGGGACGCCTATCTTGCCAATGACCGCACGCTGTCGGACCCCGAGGTGGTGCAGGTCGAGCGCGGCGGGCGCGTCCGCCTGCGGGTGATCAACGCCGCCGCGGCGACAGTGTTCTGGATCGAGACCGGCGAGGTGCAGGCGCGGCTTGTCGCGGTGGACGGACATGCGGTTCAACCGGTTCTTGGCACGCGCTTCGGCCTGGCCATGGGCCAGCGGCTCGATCTGGAGATTGACCTGCCGAACGAGGGCGGCGCTTGGCCGATCCTCGCGCTACGGGAAGGCGCGCGTGAGCGCACCGGCCTGATCCTTGCCACGCAGGGCGCCGAAATCCGGCGCATCGATGCCGTGGCTGAAGCGGAAGCCCCCGCCTTCGACACCGACCTTGCGCAGGAATCGCGCCTGACCGCCGCCGATGCCTTGCCGGACCGACCGGTGGACCGCAGCCACATGGTGATGCTGGGCGGTTCGATGCAGCCCTATGTCTGGACGATCAACGGCGCCGTCTGGGGCCAGCATCGCCCGGTGACCGCGCAGAGCGGTGAGCGGATCGTGCTGTCATTCCACAACATGTCGATGATGGGCCACCCGATGCATTTGCACGGGCATGTGTTCCAGGTCGTCGGACTGAACGGACGTGCAGTCCGGGGCGCGCTGCGCGACACGGTATATGTGCCGCCGATGTCGATGGTCGATATCGCGCTCGACGCCGGCGAGGCCGCGCGCTGGATGCTGCATTGCCACCACATGCCGCATCTCGAGACCGGCATGATGACCGAATTCGCAGTCAACGCATGATCGGGCAAACCGCCAAGGAGGCGTGAGAAATGGCCAGCAAGACAGATCACCATCACCACAACCACGGCCATGTGCACGATCACGCGCATGACCACGCCGCCGTCGCGCGGGACGACACGCACAAGGTCAAGGACCCTGTCTGCGGCATGATGGTCGACCCGCACACGACCGAGCACAAGGCCGAGCATGCCGGCCGGCCGTATTACTTCTGCTCCGCCGGCTGCCGGGCCAAGTTCCTGGCAGAGCCGGAACGTTACCTCGATCCGGCGACCGCGGCGGCCACGGCAGAGCCGGTGCCCGAGGGGACGATCTATACCTGCCCGATGCACCCGGAGATCCGGCTGGTCGGCCCCGGCTCCTGCCCGATCTGCGGCATGGCGCTGGAGCCGGTGCTGGTCAGTCTCGAGGCCGGACCCAACGAGGAACTGATCGACATGACACGTCGGTTCTGGATCGGACTGGCGCTGACGATACCAGTGGTCGTCCTCGAAATGGGCGGCCATTTTCTTGGCTTGAGCCATTATGTCGGCCAGCTGACCTCGAACTGGCTGCAACTGATCCTCGCAACGCCGGTCGTTCTCTGGGCCGGCTGGCCATTCTTTCAGCGCGGCTGGCAGTCGCTGGTCAACCGCAGCCTCAACATGTTCACCCTGATCGCCATGGGCACCGGGACCGCCTGGATCTACAGCGTCGTCGCCACAGTTGCGCCCGGTATCTTTCCCGATGCGTTTCGCCAGCATGACGGTTCCGTCGCGGTCTATTTCGAGGCGGCGGCGGTCATCACCGTGCTGGTGCTGCTCGGGCAGGTGTTGGAACTGCGGGCGCGAGAGAGCACCAGCGGCGCCATCCGCGCGCTGCTCGACCTCGCCCCCAAGACCGCCCGGATCATTCGCGACGATGGCATGGAGGAGGAGGTTCCGCTCGACAGCGTGCATGTCGGCGACCGCCTGCGGGTGCGTCCCGGCGAGAAGGTGCCGGTCGATGGCGAAGTGCTGGAAGGCCGCAGCGCCGTCGATGAATCGATGGTGACGGGTGAATCGATGCCTGTGACCAAGGAGGCCGGTGCATCGGCCATCGGCGGCACCATGAACCAGTCCGGCGCGCTGGTGATCGAGGCGCGGAAAGTTGGCCGCGACACCATGTTGTCGCAGATCGTCCAGCTTGTCGCCGAGGCGCAGCGCAGCCGCGCGCCGATCCAGCGCCTCGCCGACCAAGTGTCGGGCTGGTTCGTGCCGGCGGTGATCGTGGTCGCGGTGCTTGCCTTCATCGCCTGGTCGATCTGGGGTCCGGAGCCGCGCTTCTCTTTCGGTCTCATCGCGGCGGTTTCGGTTCTCATCATCGCCTGTCCCTGCGCGCTGGGGCTGGCGACGCCGATGTCGATCATGGTCGGCGTCGGGCGCGGGGCGCAGGCCGGCGTGCTGATCAAGAACGCCGAGGCGCTGGAGCACATGGAGAAAGTCGACACCATCATCGTCGACAAGACCGGCACGCTGACCGAGGGCCGGCCCGCCGTCACCGCCATTGTTTCGGCCGCGGGTTTCACCGAGGACGAGGCGCTGCGGCTTGCCGCCAGCGTCGAGCGGGCGAGCGAGCATCCGCTGGCACTCGCCATCGTGCGCGCCGCCGAGGAACGCGGGATCGCGATGGCGCCGGTCGCGGATTTCGACTCGCCGACCGGAAAGGGCGCGCTGGGGGTGGTCGAAGGCATGCGCATTCCCCTTGGCAATGCCAAGTTCCTCGCCGAGCAGGGCGTCGATGTCGCGCCGCTGGCCGATGAGGCCGACCGGCTGCGCGAGGACGGCGCAACCGCGATCTTCATGGGGGTGGATGGCCGCGTCGCTGCCATCTTCGCTATCGCCGATCCGGTCAAGCCCTCGACGCCCGAGGCGCTGGCCGCCCTCAAGGAGCAAGGCATCCGCGTGGTCATGCTGACCGGCGACAACTGGACGACGGCCAAGGCGGTCGCGCGCCAGCTCGGCATCGACGAGGTCGAGGCCGAGGTTCTGCCCGATCAGAAGAGCGCGGTCGTGCAGCGGCACAAGGCTGCGGGCGAGGTGGTGGCGATGGCCGGCGACGGGGTGAACGACGCGCCGGCGCTGGCCGCTGCGGACGTTGGCATCGCGATGGGCACCGGCACCGACGTGGCGATGGAAAGCGCGGGCGTCACACTGCTCAAGGGCGATCTCACCGGCATCGTCCGCGCCCGCCGGCTGTCGGAAGCGGTCATGGGCAACATCCGCCAGAACCTGTTCTTCGCCTTCATCTACAACGCGCTCGGCGTGCCTGTCGCGGCCGGGGTGCTCTACCCGTTCTTCGGCATCCTGCTGTCGCCGATCATCGCCGCCGCCGCCATGGCGCTGTCCTCGGTCAGTGTCATCGCCAATGCCGCGCGTTTGCGGAAGGTGAAGCTGTGATGGCGGTGCCGGGCCTTCGATTCGCTGCTCACCTCATTGTGCGCCGCACATGGACCGTGACGGGGAGACAATGAATCCATGAAGCGAAGTTTGACGATGAGAAACGATCACCGCATCAGCCGGCGCGCCATTCTGGCCGCTGCCGGCGCACTTCCCCTGCTGCTGTCTACAATCGGCCGGGGGCATGCTGAAGCGCTGCCTCTGGTGAGCGTCACAAAGGATCCGTCCTGCGGCTGCTGCGATAGCTGGGTCGCGCATATCGAGGCCGCAGGCTTCCCGGTGCGGGTGGTGGAAACCACCGACATGGACAGCCTCAAGCAGCGGCTCGGCGTGCCGGTCGAACTGGCATCGTGCCACACCGCCGAGGTGGGCGGCTATGTGGTCGAGGGCCATGTGCCTGCCGCGGCGATCCGTCGCCTTCTGGCCGAGCGGCCTGACGCGACAGGGCTGGCCGTTCCTAGAATGCCCGCCGGCTCGCCCGGCATGGATTTTCCGGGCGTCGATCCCGAGCCCTATGAAGCGTTCCTGTTCGGCCCGACCACCCGGAGCTTCGGGCGATTCCTCGGTCCGCGGGAAATCTGACACGGGGCTGACGACATGACCGCCCGGCTTGCGAATGATCCGAAACAGCACTTCGCCGAGGCGGCTTGCCTCCGTCAGCGGGGCTGTCTCGCGGCGTCGGGTGGCGCGCGACGTGAACGTGACATCGCACGGACCCGGCGTGCCGCCGGGAAGGAAGGTGGCGCATGACCGGGCGGGCGCGAGCTGCCTTCGGGGCGAAATGCTGTCGATTGCGCCAGTTTGCGGTCTACATCCTGCTGTTTGCCATCGGCGCCCTGGTTCTGCAGGTCCCGGTACATGCCGGCCCCGGCGGACACGCCATCCACCAGCAACAGGCCGCCGGCACGGCAAGCCACTGCGCCAATCATCACATGGCGGACGACCATGGCGCCGATCAATCGGCAGGCTGCGCGAATGCGGACGGCAGCCCAAATCTTGCGGATTGCTGCCAGACCTGTCTGGCCGCCGCGGTTCTCGTCGCGCCGCCGACGGTCGGCCCGCCCGTGAGCGGTGAGGTTTTCACGGTTGTGCGCCCCGATCCGCACGACCGATCACCGGAAGGCATCCTGAAGCCGCCACGTCTCATCGCTGCGTGATGCGCAGGGATCGCCGCGAGAACGAGAGATGTCTCCGGCCGGTCCGGCGCAAACCCGAAAGACCAGCGAACAGAACGGAGAACCGCGACCCGGAACCCGGGCCAGCGCTCCGGAACCAGAGGATGAAATCCAATGAACCGAACAGCAATCGCAATCGCCCTTACTGTCAGCTTGCTGACGGGCCCGCCAGGCGCTGCCCTCGCGCAGGCCGGGCATGACGCCCACCACCCGGGGACCCCGCCCGCGCAAGTGCAGCAGGCTCCCGCGCCGACGCCTCCCTCGGGCCAGATGACCGGCATGCAAGGGATGATGCCCGAGCAGTGCCGGGCCATGATGCAGGCCATGACCCCGGAATGCATGGGCGCGATGCGCCAGATGATGCAGGGTGGGATAATGCAGGGGATGATGGGCGCGCCAAACGCCGGGGCGGCCCCGGCTAACGAAAGCCTTCCGGATTTCACCCGGGCCTACGTCGAGTCGATGAATGAAATGCACGGACCGATGATGGACGGCGTCATGGCCGACGATCCGGATGTCGCCTTCGTCCGGGGCATGATCCCGCATCATCAGGGTGCGATCGACATGGCGAGGATCGTCCAGCAATACGGGAACGACCCGCAGACCAGGGCATGGGCGGACCAGATCATCGCGGCGCAGGAAGGCGAGATCGCCGAAATGCAGGCATGGCTGGAGGAGAAGGCCGGCGACGCGCCGGCGCCCTTTGCTCAGACCGGCGGGGCCGTCTACTCCGCCAATGAGGGCGGCAATTCCATCAGCGCCATCGATCTCGGCACGGGGGCGGTCGACACGGTTTTGATCCCGGTTGCGCCCCACAACGTCGATCTGACGCCCGATGGCAAGCTGCTGCTGACGGTCGGAGATCCTGCCACCGAGGGGGATCACGGGTCGGACGGGCACGGGCACGGCGCGGAAGGCGCGGCCGAGGGTCTGCTGGTCATTCTCGATCCGCAGAACCTCTCGGCGCCCAAGGCGACCGTCGCGGTAGGCTCGCACCCGGCCCATGTGGTCGCCGACCGGCAGGGGCGCGCTTTTGTCTCGCTGGCCGGCGGCGACGAGATCGCCGTGGTCGATCTCGCAAAGGCCGAGGTCATCGGGCGCATCGCGACGGGGGACTATCCGCACGGCCTGCGGCTCAGCCCGGACGAGACCCAGCTCTACGTGGCCAATGTCGAGGATGGGTCCGTGTCCGTCATCGACACGCAGGCGCTGTCCCAGGTGGCGCGCATTCCGGTCGGAACCGCACCGGTCCAGGTCGGGTTCACGCCCTCCGGCGATCAGGTCTATGTCTCGCTTCGCGACGAAAACCGCGTGGCGGTCATCGACACCTCAACCCGCGAGGTGACGAACAGGATCGAGGTGGGGCCGAACCCGATCCAGATGTTCGCGACCCCGGACGGAGCCTTCGTCTATGTGGCCAACCAGGGCACCGACGCGGAGCCTAACAACACCGTGTCCGTGATCGACACCGCGACCGGCCAGGTCGTGAAGACCCTCACCACCGGCGGCGGCGCCCATGGCGTCTCGGCATCGATTGACGGGGCATTCGTGTTCGTGACCAACATTGCCGACGATACCGTGTCGATCATCGACGTGGGGAGCCAGGAAGTGGTCAAGACCGTACCGGTCGGCGATCGCCCGAACGGCATCGTCTACGGCGGATCGAGCCGGTAGGAAGTGAATGGCGCCGGAGGCAGTTCCGGCGCCGTTTCCATGGCCACTGCTAAAGCTGATCGGCAGGGCAATCCTGGCATTGACACCAGCTACATCTCCATTATTCTGGAGATATGGAAAAGACGGATGCCATCTCTGCCTTGTCCGCGCTCGCGCAGGACACCCGGCTCGATATCTTTCGGCTGCTGGTGCAGGCCGGGAGCGAAGGACGTCCGGTCGGGCATCTCGGCGAGAAGCTCGGCCTGCCCTCGGCCACGCTCTCGTTTCACCTGACCCAGCTAAAGCATGCCAGCCTGGTGACATTCCGCCGTGAGGGGCGGTCTTTGATCTACACTGCCAACTTCGAAGCGATGAACGGGCTGATGGCCTATCTCACGGAGAACTGCTGTGGGGGCGATGCCAGTGATTGCGCCGTCAGCGCCGCTGCCTGCGATCCGTTCAGCAACACCAGGATCAAAGAGGGCACCGACGTATGAGCGCGAACTACACCGACATCATAATCTACCACAATCCAGAGTGCGGAACTTCGCGCAACACACTAGCCATGATCCGCAACTCCGGGATCGAGCCGCACGTCATCGAGTATCTCAAGACTCCGCCCACGCGCACGCTGCTGCAGCAGCTCGTCGAACGGATGGGCGTCTCGGTTCGGGACATCCTGCGCGAGAAGGGCACGCCCTACGGCGAGCTTGGTCTCCACGACCCCGACCTGACCGACGAGCAGCTGCTGGATGCGATCGAGGCTCACCCGATCCTGATCAACCGACCCATCGTAGTCACCCCGAAGGGCGTCAAGCTGTGCCGCCCCTCCGAGACCGTCCTCGACCTCCTGCCGCCTCAAAAGGGAGCCTTTACCAAGGAGGATGGCGAGCAGGTCACCGATGCTGCGGGTAACAGACTCGCCTGAGACGACAGGAAATTTCCCATGACCAGTGCAACACCGCCGGCACGCCGGCTGTCCTTCCTTGACCGCTATTTGACCGTCTGGATTTTCGCGGCGATGGCGCTCGGCGTGTTCCTCGGGACCGCCTTCACGAGCCTTCCCGCCGCGCTCGACGCGATGTCAGTCGGGACGACGAACATCCCGATTGCGATCGGCCTCATCCTGATGATGTACCCGCCGCTCGCCAAGGTCAGGTACGAGGAGTTGCATCGCGTCTTCGCCGACAAGCGCGTGCTGGTGCTCTCTCTGGTTCAGAACTGGATCGTCGGACCGACGCTGATGTTCGCGCTCGCCGTGATCTTTCTGCGCGACTACCCCGAATACATGACCGGCGTGATTCTGATCGGGCTGGCGCGCTGCATCGCGATGGTTCTGGTCTGGAACCAGTTGGCCAAGGGCGACAACCAGTATGTCGCGGGCCTCGTCGCCTTCAACTCGATCTTCCAGATCCTGTTCTTCTCCACCTACGCCTGGTTCTTCCTGTCCGTCCTGCCGCCGCTCTTCGGGCTGGAGGGCAGCGTCGTCGATGTCGGGTTCTGGACCATCACCGAGGCGGTCCTGATCTATCTCGGCATTCCCTTTGCGGCCGGATATCTGACCCGCCGCATCCTGATTGCGCGAAGGGGTCCCGAATGGTTCCAGGATGTCTTCCTGTCGAAGATCAGCCCGATCACCCTCATCGCGCTGCTCTTCACCATCGTCGCGATGTTCAGCCTGAAGGGCGGCGACGTGCTGCGGCTGCCGTTCGATGCGCTCCTGATCGCGGTGCCGCTTGTCATCTACTTCGTCGTGCAATTCGTGATCAGCTTTTTCATGGGGAAGCTGATCGCGGGCGACTATCCGCGCACGACGGCGATCGCCTTCACCGCTGCTGGCAACAACTTCGAACTGGCCATCGCCGTCGCGATCGCCGCCTTCGGTCTCGCTTCCCCGGTGGCCTTCGCCGCCGTGATCGGGCCGCTCGTGGAGGTTCCGGTGCTGATCCTGCTGGTGCATGTCGCGCTTCGGCTCGGCGGCCGCTGGTTTAGCGACTCCGCGCCCGCCGTCCCCGCAGTAGCGGCCGGTCGGCAGTAGGAGGGCAGTCATGCGTTTTCGTACACTACCCGACCCTGACCATCTGCCGGCCCTGGACTGGCGCTTCGTCCAGGAGCACCCGGCGGTCGGACTGGGGCCTGAGGACCACATGCCGCGGATCCTGCTGCTCTACGGATCGCTGCGGCCACGCTCCTACTCCCGGCTGGCGACCGAAGAGGCGGCGCGGCTGCTGCACCTTTTCGGCGCCGAGATCCGCATCTTCGACCCTTCGGACATGCCGTTTCCCGACCAGATTGCAGGCGATGACCACCCCGCGATCCACGAGCTGCGCGAGCACGCGATGTGGTCCGAAGGCATGGTCTGGTGCAGCCCCGAGCGGCACGGTCAGATCACCGGCCTGATGAAGGCGCCGATCGACAACCTGCCGCTCAACATGGGCGGGATGCGCCCGACGCAGGGGCGCACGCTTGCAGTGATGCAGGTGTCGGGCGGCTCGCAGAGCTTCAACGCGGTCAACACGCTCCGCCTTCTGGGCCGTTGGATGCGGAGGAGCGCCCCGGCGGCGCCTGGCGTCATACATGGGACTCGCTGCGCCTGTTTTCGCCCGCGGGTTACAGCTCGCTTCCCGGCTGGCCGATGCCGCCAAGCCAGGCGAAAGGCTTTCCGACACGGAACGAGGTGATCGATTATCTGACCCGCTACGAGCGCCGCTATGGGTTTCCGATTGAACGCCCATGCGAAGTAGAAGCCGTGGAGCGCGACGGCGAACGGCTCCGTCTCCGGCTGAAGGATCAGAGCAGCCTCACGGCACGCGCGGTCGTCAGCGCCACCGGGACGTGGGGCGCGCCTTATGTTCCGGATTACGCTCGCCAGGAGCTCTTCAGCTTCATTCGGCGCACTACCGAAACCCGCAGCCATACGCCGGCAAACGGGTGCTGATCGTCGGCGGCGGCAATTCCGGGGCCCAGATTCTCGCCGAACTGAGCGAGGTCGCCGAGACCATTTGGGTCACGCTCAAGGAGCCGGTCTTTCTGCCTGATGACGTCGACGGCCGGGTCCTTTTCGAGCGCGCCAGCGCGCGCGTGCGCGGAGACGTCGATCAGGTCGCAACCACCACGCTGGGCGACATCGTCATGGTCCCGCCTGTGAAGGAGGCAAGAGATCGGGGCCTGCTCACTGCCGTCCGTCCCTTCCAGCGCTTCACCGCGACCGGCGTGGTCTGGCGGGACGGGACCGAGACGCAGATGCGGTCCTGTGGTGCACGGGCTTCCGTCCTGCAACCGAGCACCTTCGGCCGCTCGGCGTCGTCGAACCCCATGGGCGTATCGAGGTCGTCGACCAGCGTGCGGTCGAGGAGCTGCGGCTGTGGCTGGCGGGCTACGGAAACTGGACAGGTGCCGCGTCTGCAACGCTGATCGGCGCAGGGCGCACGGCGCGAGAGCTGGTTCTCCGGATCAAGGATGCTCTTGCCGACGCAACCCTGACGTCCTGACCGCACTTGCGCTGGCGAGCTGCCATTCTCGCATGTGATGCGCCGATGATGCTCAACGACCTCCGCAGGTTCTCGCCTGCTCACGCATCACCGCATAGTCGCTCATCATCTCAGCAATGGCCGAGGGCGCCGGTAGCAGCATAAGCTCGTCAGCCGCCCGCGCCTGGCGCTCGCGGCTGTACTCGACGACGGGAGGGCACACCGCAAGCCCGCCCGGCTCAGAACCGACCGTCGCGCAGCCGCTCAGCAAGCTCGTCGCGATCGCGAGGGCGGCGAGATGCCGCTTCCAGCATCCGGCGTTGGACGTCATTGATCTTCTCCGAAGTTTCGAGACGTTCGGCGAGGCGTCCCGCTCGCTCGCCGGACCGCCGAAGCGCAAGCAGGAACAGGAGCACTGTGAGCGCGATGGCGCCGTAGCGCAGCGCCGCCCGCATCCACGGGCCGGCGGCGATCCCGGTGATGAGCGCGGCGATCACCGCCGCCCCCGCTTCCAGTCGTCGAGGCGGGCGTAGATCGTGACGCCGATCCCGCCGAGCGCCACGGCGATGAACGCCCAGCGCAGCGTGTCGAGATAGGGCACGAGCGGCAGGATGGCGGACTGCGTCTCGGCCAGGACCTTCTGCGCCATTTCGACACCCGCGGCACCCAGCGTTGCCACGCCGGCGGCGCCACTGCCCTTTATCGTACGGCTGTCTGCCAGGACCTCCCGCGCGGGCGGCGTTTCCGCCGCGAACGCCGTCGTCCGTACCGGGAAGCGCTCGCCCCATTGCCGAGCTGGACCGAGATCGATGTGCATGAAGCCCGAGCGCGGGTAGAACCCGAAGCCAAGGAAGCCGACGGCTCGGGCGGCAGCCTCGAAGGCGACCGGATCGTGGTTGGCCATGGCGATGTCGAAGGCCGTGCCGTCCATGTGCTTCGAGCGTGGCGCGCCGCCGACGGCCCGGTTATGCGCCAGACTGCGGTAGGCCGAACGGACGATGAGCGGCTTGCCAAGCCGGTCGCGCAGCGCCTGGAGCTTGTCGAGCGCTTCCTCGTTTATCCGCAGGGAGCCGCTGCCTCGGCAGGCGATCTCGGCAGGGCTGAAATTCTTCCAGCGCCACGAGCGCTCGGGCACGTCGCGCCAGTGCTTGTAGGTCATTGTCGTCATCGCAGGTCTCCAGGCACAAAAAAGCCCGCTCCTCGGCGAGGGCGGGCGGTGGTCTGATGGGTCGGGCGGATGGGTTAAGGCGTCGGTCCGAAGAGCTTCAGCTTGATGGCGATGCCGGCCATCAAGGCGAGCAGGACGCCGGTGGTGATCAGCCGCACGGCGGTCTGGACGGCCGTCTGTTTCGCGAGCCGGAAACCCGCGAGCAACGAGCGAAGATCACGGATGTCCTCGGCGGCATCCTGGCCATCGAGGCCGACCTCATGCAGGGCGCGCCGCGCACCCGTCTCGGCTGCGCGTGCCAGCAGCGCCTCGAACTCGGTCTCGGACATGCGGAACTGCTCGTTCGCTTGCAGCGGCGTCATAGCGGTTCTCCCGGAGAGTCTGGTTTTGGCTCGCGGCTTTGCCGGTGGCCGCTCAGGTCGCCACGCCGGACTCGCACAGCAGGGTGATGAAGCGGCGGCGGCGCTCCATGTCGGCGGCGGTGCGAATGTTGTAGACGGTGCCTGAACGTGTCTCGATCAGCCGCCAAGTGGGAGTGATGGTGGCAGTCTCGGCATCGAAGCGCACGATGATCAGCGCCGGCTGCACCTCCTGCAGGCGCGACGCAATGACCGTCTCGCCGCCCTTGGAGGG
>NZ_JBHSEL010000039.1:0-4244 GCF_042653845.1 Daeguia caeni
CATCTGATCCTCCGTAGTTTTTGCAAACATAAAGAATCATAAACTACTGAAATCGCTAAACTTAATTTTCGGTCGGGCTCTAAGAAATCCCGTTTTTTATGAAGGATGAATTGGAAATAAATACCAATTCTTTCTCTTTACGGAATTTCTTGTTTTGACCATAAAAGTATTTGTCTATGAGAAAGAAAAATGCTTCACGAAGTACATGCCAGGTCACAAAAACTGAATGCCCTGTACAAGGCATTCATGTTGGGTGCTTCCACGATTGTGATTGCGCTCGCTTCTTCTGCGTCCCGTGCAGAGACCGTTGAACATATCTATATCGAACCCGGTGACAGCTACGAGTTACGGGACGGCACGCTCAATGTCCTTACGCCAGAGACAGCCCCTAACTATCCTTATTATTACGGCACCTCTATTTATGTAATGGGTGGCACACTGAACATCATCAACTCTGATGTGACAGTTACAAATCTCTCCGATATGGGCGCCGCATTCCGTGTTGTATCGGGTGGTAGTGCCACTATCATCGGCAATGACCGGGAAACCTCGGCACTCACGGGAACCGGCAATACCGCCAGTGTTGTCGGCGGTTACGGATCTGCCGCCTATATTGAAGAAAATTCCCAGGCGCATCTGGAAAATCTGACGCTGAGCTCCTTCAGTCACGGTCTCTACGTCAATAGGAATTCTCGCGCCGTAATCAATCATAGCGTGATCAATGTTGGGAGCCATAACGATACTGTAGGACTCTATGCTTTAAGCAACAGCCAGATTGACGCTGATGACGTCCACATCACGACCAAAGGCGCCTGGGGGATCCATAGCAGTTGGGGTAGCAATCTCAATTTCCATAATGGCAGCGTCTATACGCAGGGTGACATGGCTCATGCTGTTGTTTCATCTTCAGACGATGCTTTGATCAATATTTCCAATACGGACATTGAAACCGAAGGCGTCACTGCGCTTGGTCTGTACGCTTACCTTAGTGGCAAGATCAATGCATCAAATGTCCATATCGTGACGTCTGGTGCGTATGGCTACGGTCTCCATAGTCAGGGCCAAGGCCATCTGACCGTTACGGATGGCACAACCATCAGAACGTCCGGCTCTGAAGCCCATGGCGCGCTGATTGCCTATAATAACACCATGAATATCAGCGACACTATTATTCAGACCAGTGGTGAAGGGGCTGCCGGCCTTGCCATGGTGAGCCACAACCATGACGCCAAAAAGCAGAGCAACCTGTTCGATGTGAAGGATTCCACCATCGAATCGGAAAAAGGGCCTGCCATGCTGGTGCAAGGTGGACTCAGCAACACTTTCAAGCTGAATCATGTCAAGGCATCAGGTGGTGGAGAAGCCCCGCTTCTGCTACTCAGCGATGTCTTCACAACCTCGCAGGTTGGAACAATCGATATTGATGCAACCGCTTCTACACTCACCGGCGACATTCTTGCCGAAAGTGGGACGGTTTCTGTTGATCTGAAAGATGGCTCCTCCTTGACTGGAGCAGCACGTCTGGCTTCCTCCGGCAATGTGGTTGAGCGGATTTCTGTCGATGACAGCAGCGCATGGTGGATGACCGGCACGTCGGTCGTAAACCAGCTTGACCATTACGGCACGGTTGGCTTCACGACACCGGCGGATAATGGCTTCAGGACGTTGACCGTCAATCATGATTATGATGGGCAGGATGGCCTGTTTGTCCTTTATACCCAACTTGGAGACGATAATTCCCTGACAGACAAGCTGGTCTTTCTGGCGACGTCACCGGAACGGCACAGGTTGAAGTCATCAATGCCAATGGTCTGGGCGGCCTGACGACAGAAGGCATCGAAATCATTCACATCGAAGGTGTGTCTGATGGTACGTTCAGCCTGATCAATGACTATGTCGTGGTAGGCGCCTATACCTATCGTCTGTTCAAGAACAATGCTTCTGGTACAGACCCTGACAACTGGTATTTGCGTTCGGAATATGATCCAACGGAGCCGACGGATCCAACCGATCCGACCGATCCAACGGACCCAACTGATCCGACCGATCCAACGGACCCAACTGATCCGACCGATCCGACGGACCCAACCGATCCGACCGATCCAACGGACCCAACCGATCCGACGGACCCAACCGATCCGACGGACCCAACTGATCCGATCGATCCAACGGACCCGATCGATCCAACCGATCCGGTTGATCCATCAAATCCGGGTGTAAAGCCGGAATATCATGTAGGCGCACCAGTGTATGAGGTCTATCCGCAGGCACTGCTCGGCCTGAATGGTCTGCCGACGATGCGACAGCGTCTGGGCAACCGCATGTGGATGGGCGCTGGCAACCTGCAGATTGCACAGGGCGCGGATGCCATCACGGCCTATGCTGACAGCATCGAATCCGGTGCACTGGTTGTGAGCAATGGCGTCTGGGGACAGATCGAAGGTGGCTATGGCAAGTACGCGACCCATGGCTCACTCACCGATACCGACTACAACCAGAGCAAGCTGAAGCTTACCATTGGTATTGATGGTATCCTTGGTGAAACGGCCGATGGCACCTTCATTGGTGGTCTGTTCGTCCATTATGTCCATGGCAAGACCAAGACCAATTCAGTCTATTACGCCGATGGCGAAATCACGACTGACGGTTACGGTATTGGCGGTACACTGACCTGGTTTGGCAATAATGGCTTCTATATTGACGGCCAGGCACAGGTAACGCGGTACAGCTCCGACCTCGTCACCTATGCACCGCATGCGCCGACCTTGGTCAGCGGCAACCATGCACTTGGTTATGCCGTCTCGATCGAAGCCGGACAGCGGATCAACCTGACGCCGGAATGGTCGATCACGCCACAGGCACAGCTTGTCTATTCGTCGGTCAATTTCGACTCCTTTACCGATGGCTTCGGTTCACGCATCGGACTTGACCGCGGCAACAGCCTGCAGGGCCGCATCGGCTTTACGGTGGACTATGAAAGGTCGTGGCAGAACGCCAAGGGTATGACCGATCGTATCCATCTCTATGGCCTGGCGAATGTCTACAATGAGTTCATCGACGGAACGAAGGTAGATCTTTCCGGTGTCACCTTTGCCTCGAAGAATGACCGTGTCTGGGGCGGCATCGGCGTTGGCGGCTCGTACAACTGGAATGACGACCAGTTCTCGATCTTTGGCGAAGCCAAGGTTGATACAAGCCTGAACAATTTTGGCGACAGCTATAACGTCAAGGGCAATATCGGCTTGCGCATCAAGTGGTAAGCCACTGAACAAGCCTGTGCGGTTGTAAAACCGCACAGGCAAAAATCAAAACCCCTCGTCTGATTGGGTTCAGACGAGGGATTTTTGCTTGCATTCTGGTGCGCTTCTGCAGGCGCCCGCATCAAGGCCGATTTGAGAGGCGCAAAGTGTCCCGATCTTCCGGCTGTCCTACCCGCCGGCCTTTTTATAGGCTTTCGGCGTTTTGCCAAAAAAACGTTTGAACACGCTGGTCAAATGCGCCTGATTGGCAAAGCCACAATCAACGGCAATCTTGGCCAGGGGCATGTCGGTCGTCATCAGCAGGTCACGCACCTTTTTTGCCCGATAGCGGATGACATAATGATAAGGCGTCATGCCCATGGCCTGCTTGAATCGTGCATGAAAGGTTGTCTTGCCAAGACCGCACAGCTCAGCCAGTTCATCAACCAGCACTTCGCGACCAATATGATTTTCCAGATACAGGTCAATCGCATTGATCTGGCTGCTGGTGAGTGGCTGGAAAGCCTGACCTTCCGACTGCTTGCGCGATATGGACGCATAATGGGTGATCAGTGTCGCGCATAAGGCCTGCTGCAGATAATTGATCTTGATGGTCGACTGATTGGCCGGCTCCGACAAGGTCTTCATGATCGACAGCAGCAGATCCCTGATCGCATTGTCCTGCACCATGAACACATGGGTAAAGGAAATATCATGATCTGCTGATCCGGTGATTTCCGCCAGAATGGCCTGCATCAGATCCGGGCAAATGAAGACATGCAGGAATTCAGCCTTGTTCAGCAGATAGCACTGACGTTCACTGAACCTGTCTGTAATGATGATCGCCTTTTCCTGAACAATGATCCGCTCTGCGGATGGTCCATTGCCAATCTGCATTGCAGCCTCGGTCAAAGGCATGCTCAGAGCCCGACCTAAAATTAAGTTGAGCGATTTCAGTAGTTTATGATTCTCTATGTTTGCAAAAACTACGGAGGATCAGATGAC
>NZ_JBHSEL010000040.1:0-3258 GCF_042653845.1 Daeguia caeni
AGCTTGCCACGCTTGTTGACGACACCCTCGGCCGCCAGCGCCTTCGCCAGCCTGGTGGCCGAACCGGTGGCCACAAAGCGCTCGAAGATCATCCGGACCGTTGCGGACTCGGCCTCGTTGATCACCAGCTTTCGGTCACGCACGTCGTAGCCCAGCGGGACGTGACCGCCCATCCACATGCCGCGCTTGCGGGATGCCGCGACCTTGTCGCGGATGCGCTCGCCGATCACCTCACGCTCGAACTGCGCGAAGCTGAGGAGGATGTTCAGGGTCAGGCGACCCATCGAGGTCGTGGTGTTGAACGACTGCGTGACCGAAACGAAGGTCACCTGATTGCGGTCGAAGATCTCGACCAGCTTGGCGAAGTCCATCAGCGAGCGCGAAAGCCGGTCGATCTTGTAGACCACGATCACATCGATCAGACCCGCCTCGACGTCCTGAATGAGGCGCTTCAGGCCGGGGCGCTCCAGCGTGCCGCCGGAGAAGCCGCCATCATCGTAGCGTTCGCGAATGGTGGCCCAGCCTTCCGCCTTCTGGCTCGTCACGAAGGCCTCGCAAGCCTCGCGCTGGGCGTCGAGGCTGTTGAACTCCATGTCGAGCCCTTCCTCGCTCGACTTGCGGGTATAGATGGCGCAGCGCTGGCGGCGCGGAACGACCGCGACGGCTTCCTGATGACGGCTCATCGGTCGTCCCTCCGGGCCTCGCGCAAGCCGAAGAAGCGGTAGCCGTTCCACTGCGTGCCGGTGATCGCCCGCGCCACCGCCGAGAGCGACTTGAACTTGCGCCCCTGCCAGTCGAAGCCGTCCTTCATCACAGTGACGGTGTGCTCTACCCCGTCCCATTCACGCACGAGGCGGGTTCCGACCACGGGGTTGCGG
The DNA here is from genome assembly GCF_042653845.1 of Daeguia caeni. NCBI lineage: Bacteria > Pseudomonadati > Pseudomonadota > Alphaproteobacteria > Hyphomicrobiales > Brucellaceae > Daeguia > Daeguia caeni. The sequence goes on from NZ_JBHSEL010000040.1 coordinate 879, forward strand.
GGATCCGCGATGACCGTCTTGCGCTTGGCCCGGCCTTCGATTTCGTCAGCCAGCAAGTCCAGCGTCCGCCGCGTCTCGCGGGTCAGGCCGCCGAGGGTCAGTTCCTGGACCCGGTAGCCGAGCCTCAGCTCGAGGTAACTGCGGCTGTTGTTCGGAGCGGGTGTACCGAAGAGGCTTTCCCACTTCGCCTTCAGCTCGACCACCGTCATTCGCTTCAGCGCTGCAAGCTGCGTGACCACGCCCGCGTGCGCCGCATCGCGGTTGCCCGGTTGCCATGGTGCGGCGTCAGTCTTTCTCTTTGTCCCTGGCATCATTGCCCTCCAACTCGGTTGCTCGGTTTGCGACGACCAACACGGCGTTTGAGGGCGAGAATGTCGAATGAACTTTCTCTGCCGGCAGCAGATAAATGACTGGACTGTTCGGACAGAACNCGTCGTGCATGAGACCGTTCGCAATCAATCCTGATAAACGAACGGTACGTGGAAATCATGAAAACACAAGCACAATCAATTATTTGTCAGGTTAGTACGCAATCATGAGTACTGGATGGCGCTCGTTCAGCGGCGGTTCAGATTGCCCGACCTACACTGCCCACATCTTATGGCTCGGGAGGAACACATGAAGCGCGTCGTACAAGTCACTGCCATGCTGGCAGCCCTCATTGCCACCGCCACTACGGCATCGGCCTACCGGATTGAGAAAGTGCAGGCATCCTCGCCGTCCCTTGGTAAGCATTATCTCTATTCCTGCATCTGCGACAACGGAAACCGCATCATCTCGTATTCAACAAGCCCCATCAACGGCAACGACTGCCTTACGGCCTGTTACCATGCCGGTTCCGGATATGGTGGGCCGCAGACGCCGCCCGTGAAGTCCCTCCCTGCCACCACGGCGCAACGTCGACAAGGTGCAGTAGGGCGATAACGTTACGCGGTGGCACGGCCTGCTCAGTGGTGCGTTGCCGGCCGCACGTCCCTGTCGGTGTCCAGGCGCAGCGCCGTGCGCCACAGTGACGTCTTGGTGAACAGGCCATCATCGAATCGTCGCGCGCCCTCAACGCGATCCTCTCGCAACAGCCCCGTCCAGCATAGCGGACGCAGAACCTGAACATAGAGGTTGCTGAGGATCATATCGAAGCGTTCTGACTCGCCCTTTGGCCCATAGAGCGTGTGGCGCAGTTCCGTTGCGGTCGCGCCATTCTCGACCTCGACATTCAGCACATTGAGGAAGATGTCCCAATTGCCCGGCAATCGTTCCGGCCGCCGTGCAAATTGCAGGTGGTCCACTTCGAAGAGATAGAACGGCGTGATGATGCCGAACAGCCGGCCAGGATGACCAACCAGGGACTGGCCCGCCTTGGTCAGCGTGAACTGGCCCTTGGAGTGACGCCCGATCTTCAGGGCAATCATCAGATCGTGCAGGTCCATCAGCGGACCGAAGTCGATCTCGTTCAGCACCTTGTTGATGGCGAAGAGGTCGGCCTCCAGATAGCCCGGCCATTCGAACTCGGCGGCCGCCCAGTGGACGAAGCTGCGTTTGAAGGCTTTTGATGGCGTCAGCGGGATCGCTCCGTGCTCGTAGATATAGGCGAAGGTCTTTTCCATTGCCCGCACCATTGGCGAGTGCACGAGCGCCGGATCGTCATCGACCACTTCCTCGAACACGATCAAGATCAGATCTCCCGGCCGAACCAGCGAATGCGCCCGATGATCCTGATCTCCTCGGCCGTGCGCTCATAGGGGCTGTAGAACGTGTTGTCGGAGATGATGCGCACCCGCGGCGGCTCAGAGTTCGGGATATGCTCCAGCCGCTTGGCCACCAGACCCATGCCGTCGAACAGCACGAAGATGCCGGGCGGTGTCGGCATGCAACGGGCAAGGTCGACGAGCACGACGTCGCCGTCGTGCAGGGTCGGCATCATGCTGTCGCCCTCCACATGCATGATGCGCAGGTTTGCCGGGTTGGCGCGCAGCCGATGCGTGATCCACGAGTTTCTAAAATGGTAGGGTTCACCGTTTTCCACTTCGTCGGCAACGATCTTGCCACCACCCATCGATGCGGTCACCGCGACAGAGGGGATCGCCACGAAGGGGTCCGCCACTTCCATGTCCGGCTCATCGCCGTCGACCACGCCCTTGCCATGCAGCAGCCAATTGCGATCGACCTTGATGATCGCAGCAACCTTGTCGAGCTTTTCGATGTTCGGGCGTTCTGAGCGTCCGCGCATGATGTCGTAGACGAAGGACCTGTTGACGCGCGCCTGTTCGGCCACCTCTCGCGCGTTCAGCCCCATCTGTTCGGCTCGGGCTCTCAGTCTATCGGCAATCGTGGTGCTCATGGTTTTGTCCGGTATGTGGAATTTGTGGATTAGAGAGGATTG
>NZ_JBHSEL010000041.1:0-5364 GCF_042653845.1 Daeguia caeni
CAGCAGCCTGCAGATCGGCTCGACCCCGAGCACCGAGCGGTGTTCGTCGATGAAGGAAATCATCGCTTCAGTGGGCGGTCGAGTATCCGTCTTGGTCAAGGGCGATCAGGCAGCCAATCTCGCCTCTCACGCAGCAAAGTGTTTGCAAGGACGATGATGCGCCGCATGATGGCGGTAATGGCGACTTTCTTCGCTTTGCCGGCCTTTAGCAACTGCTGATACTTGTCGTGGAGGTCCCGGTTGAAACGGATGGCGACAAGTGCGGGCATGTAGATCGCGCGCCGAATGGATGAGCGTCCGCCGGTAATCCGCTCCTTGCCCTGCCACTTTCCAGATTGCTGCGTCATTGGCGCAAGTCCGGCGAGAGCGGTGATCTTCTTGCCCTCGAGGTGCCCAAGCTCCGGCATGTCGATCAGCATGGTGGTTGCGGTCAGACGAGCAATCCCCGGAATGGTCATCAATCGGCGGATGCGCTCTTCAAGGGTGCCTCGCTGCCTGGCGATCTGCGCAATGACCTCATCAAGCGCTTGAATATCGGCACCGATGTCCTCAATGCGGCGGCCAAGCTGTTCTCGTACAAGCGGGTTCCGTGCAGTAGCAAGCCGCGTCTTCGCGGTCACCTGATCTTTGACCAAAGCGCGGCGGGCAGTCAGCAACTCTCTGAGATCATGAACATCCTCGCCCTCGACGACTTGAGGCCTCAGTTCAAGCACAACGCCCATGCGTGCCAGCATTCTGGCGTCGACGCTATCGGTTTTTGCCAATCGCCCAATAGCTTGCGCAAAGCGCCGCGCCTGCTTTGGATTAACTTTGATGAAGGGCAGCCCTGTCAGACTCAGATGTCGCTCGAGCCCCCGATGATAGGCACCAGTCGCCTCGAAGACGATGAGAACGTCTTCCTCCTTTCCCAGCCAGTCGCACAATTGCCCGAAACCCTCGGGCGTATTGGGCAGGCAACATGCCTCCGTCCGGGAATGCCAGAACGCGTCAAGACGGTCTTTCGACACGTCGATGCCGATGGTATCCTTGGCCATCTTTTCTTCCTACCTATGCTTGTCGTTCGGGCCCGCAGCCCACGTATCCGTTCAGGTCGTTAGAAAAGACGGGGGCTCGTCAAACTCGACCGCGGTCCTTCAAGACCAAGCTCCGCACGACGCCACCCCCGTCGCTGCCCCGCAGTTTGCGATGCTGGGCAGCGGCTCCCTTTTGCCTCAGGAGCCCGGAATCTCATAAGACAAGCTCCGCCTGGGCAAAATATGCCGAGGCTTTGCGTAAAATCTCATTCGCCTGGCGAAGCTCCCGGTTCTCCCGCTCCAGAGCCTTCATCTTCTCCGCCACGTCACTCGGCAAACCAGCACGTTNGGTCTTCGGCAAACCCGGGGCGGTTCAGACCACATAAACAGCCATAGCCCCCTTCAGCAGAACAGCTGCCGTGTTCAACTTCAAATTATAATCTTTAAATATTCGGCTATTTTTTAGGAATTGCATCTTCGTAATCATCACACTTCCTATAAATTTATTAATCAATGAATCATTGATCTCTGCGTTGCTCCGACATGACCAAATCATATGGTAGCCATTTTGCAATATATTGTATTATATAATACTGATAGATTTTTATTCATTTCCGATATCAATCAAAAAATTCAAAATATAATCTTTAATAATAGTTATAAATATTATAATTCTAATTTATTTTCATTATTAAACTTATCGTTTGAATATATTAATGGATAAATACATCATTTATTATAATTGCATTTTCATAAAAATATATTAACATTCTCAAGAATTTATTTTTATATTATAAGTTACACAAAAAAGACGCCGATCCAGGATCGGCGCCAGACATAACTGCGCAGTCTTCGGGGAATTAAACAATTTTTCTATTGCATGATTGATGACCAATCATAGCTTTCATTCCAAATTTATCGAGATATTGCCGCCCCAATAGAGCGGTGCCATTGGCAAAATGTGGCGCCATTGCCTGCGGTTCAGGGGCTTCAATATGGCTACCGATCCATGCCAGCAGTGCCATGCGACGAAGCATTATGAATGTATCGATTTCTTTCTCTTCGTCTTCCGACAGTGAACGAACGCTGCGATAACCCCGCACCCATGCTTCACGCAAAGCCGGCACCTGAGGCGAATCCTCCATGAAGCTTACGCCCGTGGCAAAGTCGTATAGATACCAGCCCATGCCGCAATCATCGAAATCGATGAGGCATGTCGTTTCGCCATCAATCAGCAGATTGGCAAGCCGCATATCGGCATGGATGAGACCATAACGCTCCGGCGATTTGCCAAAAGCTTCAAGGCGTTCGCAGATCAGATCCTCAACATCTTCCAGAACGTCACGTATTTCCGGCGTGACATTTGGTGCGTCGCGCCAGTTACCCCATGTCGGATCAGAACCGAAAACCGCTTCCTCGTCCCATTTCAGACGTTCCAGCGGTTCCGGCTTTTGCCAGCGTTGTGAATGAAGATGGGTGTGGGCGGCGATGGCGCCAAGCCGCTCAAATGGCTGACGCAGGTCCTCATTTTCATCCGGCTGCCGCCCTTCAGCAAATTCAAACATCACCATGAAACGCGGATCCGGCAAATGGTCTGATCTTGCTTCCTGCACATATTGGCCATCAAGGCCGACGATAGGCGACGGTGTCAGCACCATATTATCCGCAGACAGGGCCTGCGACCATTGCAGTTCCTGCTCTATCCCGCGCCTTGTATGGTAATTGACGCGATGCACACGCAGGATCGAACGATAATCGGGAGCTTCGACCAGATAGGTCGCATTTTCCGATACATTCAGCAGACGTACCGTGGCATTCCCTGGTACGGGCCAGAGATGAAGAGAATCCTGTGCCAGTTGTTGCAAATGCTTCAGGCGCTCAGCGAGTGGCATCGGATCGCTTGCCATATCCATTCCTCCACTCAGATAGCTTCCAGTGCCTCAAGCGATTCCGGCAGGATCTGCCCACCATCGACAATGATCTGCTGGCCGGTAATATAGGCCGCTTCATCCGACGCAAAGAACAGGGCGGCATTGCCAATATCCTCAACCGCGCCAAGGCGCTTCAACGGAATGGATTTTGCCATGGTGGCAAGATAGTCCTCGCCCAGTCCTTCCAGACCTTCCGTCATGATATTACCTGGCATAACCGCATTGATGGTCGTGTTATAGCGCGCAAGCTCCAGCGCCGCGGTTCTGATGAAACCAAGCTGGCCCGCCTTGGAGGCGCCATAATGCGACCAGCCAGGATAACCGGTGACAGGGCCGGTAATGGATGATGTGACGACAACACGGCCCCGGCCTGCTTTTTCAAAATGTGGAATGGACGCTTTCACGCACAGAAAGGTCGAGCGCAGATTGTTTGCCATCATGGCGTCCCAGTCATCCGGGGTCATGTCAACCATCTTGACCTGCGGGAAAGAGCCGGCATTGGCGCACATGACATCAAGACCGCCCTGCGCTTCCGCGGCCTCGTCGACCATTTTCTTCACCTGCACATAGTCGCTGACATCACAGACCGCGCCACGTGCCTTCGCGCCAAGCGCATTCATTTCCTCAACGGCGGCATCAAGCGCCTTCTTGTCGCGCCCGACGATGGTGAGCTTGACGCCAACGCGTGAAAACACACGCGCAATACCCCGACCAATTCCCTTTGATCCGCCAGTGATGATAACGCTACGATCTTTCAACGAATTAAACATGGTTCCCTCTTTTATCTGATTTTCGTTGTATTGGTCTGACCATTCTGGTGGTCAGTCCCGGCGGCGAGCCCAGCGTAAAGCCAGCAACCCAATAAGCATCAGTACAGCCGACCCAATGACGGACAGCACGCCCAGAGCCGGAATTTGCGGCGTATAGCCAGAGACCATTCGCGCATAGAGCCACTTTGGCAGTGGCGCATCCACACCAGTGGTAAAGAGCGAAAGCGGGAAATTGCCCCAAGACAACAGGAAGGCAAAAAGACCAGCCGAAATGATGCCCGGCATCAGGAGCGGCAAGGTGATTTCACGCAGGATCGTGAAGGTTGATGCGCCCATGTCACGGGCAGCCTCTTCCAGAGACGGATCAAAGGCATAGGCCCGGATGGCAATGATCAGTGTCGTGATCGGCGCAATCCAGACCAGATGTGCCACAACCGCCGTTTTCCAGTTGGGCTGCACGCCCAGGGCCGAAAACCAGATCAGCAGAGCCAGTCCGAGAACTGTCTGCGGAAAGAAGATCGGCAGCAGGATCAGCTTCTGGAACAGGCTGCGGAACTTCCACTGAAAGCGAGCAAAGGCCGAGGCACCAAAGAAACCGATCAGCATCGACAGGATGGTCACCGAAATGGCAATCTTCAGCGAGGTTATGACCATGTCGTGCACATTCGGACTGGTCACGGCCTGATTGAGCCACTCAGTGGTGTAGCGGTTGATCGGAAAACTCAGATAACGCGCTTTCGAAACGGATGCAAAACTGACCGAGACCAGAGGCAGATAAAGCACCAGCAGGATCAGAACGCCATAAAGATAAAGCGCGATACGGCTTGATCTGGAGATGTTTCTCATCGCTTTCTCCCCATGATGGCGTCGAGATTGAGCCGGCTGATCGGCACGAGTGCCAAAGCCGCCACAATCACGATCAGCATGAGTGCCAGTGCAGAGCCGAGCGGCCAGTTCTGGCCAAAGGTGAAGGCGCTTTCGACATCATCGGTCAGGACAACAACAGAGCGGCCGCCAAGCAACTTGGCTTCCGCGACCGCACCTGCAGAAAGAACAAAGGTCAGCAGGCTGCCAACCATGATGCCGGGCGAAGCCAGCGGCATTTCGATCTCGAACAGAATACGCGAGGGGCTTGCCCCCAGATCCAGCGCGGCAAGGCGCGCATCGTCCGGCACCAGGCTGATACCCTGTGCCAGCGGAAACAGCATGAATGGGAAATAGACATAACACATGCCGAAAATAATGACCGGCCAGTTATAGAGCGGGCTTTCAAACGACACGCCAAACCAGTGGCGCATATAGCCTTCCAGCAGGCCTCCCTTCATCAGGGACAGGCTCCAGCCAAACAGACGGATATTTTCCGATACAAACAGGATCAGAACCACCGCAATGGTGATGACGAGCGTAAAGCGCCGGAACACCTTGGCCATGCCATAGGCAAGCGGCCAGCAGACAATGAACAGAATGATCGTGGTCGCAAAGGCAAGAGCAAGCGACCGCAGCAGGGATTTGTAATAACCCTGCTCCCAAATCACCCTGAAAGAGGAAAAATCCGGCAGATGTGCCAGCTCTGTCCGACATCAACGCCCATGAGACCAAATTGTATTAATTGAGAAGAGAGGGTTTTCGGCTCATCATAGCTTTATCAAA
>NZ_JBHSEL010000042.1:0-80563 GCF_042653845.1 Daeguia caeni
AAACATAGAGAATCATAAACTACTGAAATCGCTCAACTTAATTTTCGGTCGGGCTCTTAGAATGCTACGAATTTGCTATTTTATTGTGCGGGCTAAACTTTTATTAATCTCACTGTTATATGTAACGAAAGCGAACTGGCGATCCGATATTTCAGATCAATTTATTTACCTCAGTTTGTGTGACAACTCACTGGAGCATGTGCTGTTCGCTCATACAAAGATTGCACAAGGTGAATGCAACAATGCGTGTACTATCCGTCTTTGGCACCAGGCCAGAGGCCATCAAGATGGCTCCGGTTGTAAAGGCCCTCATTGCGTCCGAAGGAATCGAACCGTTTACTTGTGTGACAGGTCAGCATCGTACAATGCTGGACCAAGTGCTTGGCCTGTTCAACATTACGCCATACTATGATCTGGATGTCATGCAGGCCAATCAGACCCTCAATGGCCTGACCGCACGCGTCATCTCGCGCCTTGATCCAATCCTAGATGAGCTCAAGCCGGATTATGTGCTGGTGCATGGCGATACGACGACTGCCATGGCCGCATGTGTTGCCGCACTGCATCGCAATGTGCGCGTGGGCCATGTCGAGGCGGGCTTGCGCACCTATAATCTTCAGAAGCCCTGGCCGGAAGAGATGAACCGCCGCATCATTGATGTCGGCGCGGCAAAACTGTTCGCACCAACGCGCTCAAGCGCAGACAATCTTCGCTCGGAACGGATTGAGGGGGAAATCATCGTCACCGGAAATACGGTTATCGACGCACTCAAGGAAACCGTCGAACGCATCCGCACGGATGCCGTTCTCTCCGGTCAGTTGCAGGAAAGTTTCTCTTTCATCAAGCCCGATCAGCGCGTTCTGCTGGTCACGGGACATCGGCGTGAGAGCTTTGGCGACGGCTTTCTCAATATCTGCCGCGCATTGGCCGAACTTTCCACGCGCAGAGACCTGCAGATCGTCTACCCGGTTCACCTCAACCCGAATGTACAAGGCCCGGTGAAGGAACTGCTGAGCAATCATGAGAATATCCACCTGATCGAGCCGCAGGAATATCTGTCATTCGTCTATCTGATGGATCGTGCCGATATCATTCTGACAGATTCAGGCGGAGTCCAGGAAGAAGCGCCATCTTTTGGAAAGCCGGTTCTTGTCATGCGTGACGTGACGGAGCGGCCGGAAGCCATTGCCGCTGGCGTCGTTCGCCTTGTTGGCACGGATGTGGCGCGCATCGTCCATGAAACATCAACACTGCTCGACGATGAAGTGCTCTATGCATCATTCGCCCGTGCAGTAAATCCCTATGGAGACGGCCTGGCTGCCAGACGCATTGCCGATTCCCTGTTGGGGAAACCGGTAACGCCTTTTGTATCGTGAGTATTGTTCGTACGCGTTGCTGCTTGTAGGTTCACCATGATTAGATCATCTTATCGCAAAATACTTGCCTCATCGATTGCCGGGGGCGTTCTTTCTCTGCAATTTGCCGGCCTTGCACATGCTGCCGATGTTGCAGATGCACTACACGGCTTTGCAAATTCAAAAACAATTCATGAAAAAGTAAGCCTCAAGGATCTCGGCATCACGCAGCCGNTATCTTCCTGGACAAGCCAAGCCTGTCGCTCAAGGGCAAATATATCCGCGCCGATGGTGGCCGCACCACCTATACGCTGTCGATTGATGGCGACCTCGTTGCCGGCCGTGCGCTGAACAGCGAAGAAGGCGAAACCAACATTGTCATCGGCATTGATGGCGCGCCACGTCCATCAGGTTTCGTCCGCATGGGGCTGAACTGGGCGTCTGTCCTGAGCGAAAAGCTCTGCCAGGATGAACGCCAGATCGGCAATGCCCTGATGATCTCGCCAGAGACCTATCTGGAATATGGCTATGATCCTTCCAGCATCAGGAACATTGCCACGGTCTGGTCTGCCCTGCCGCAGAAAGTCACCCTGCTTGTTGCCTCCGACAAGCTCGACAAGGCAAGCTTTGATGCCGCCTGGCGCATTGGCGTGGCGCTGGAACGCGCCGGCAAAATGGTTGATGTCATCACCCTGCCGTCAGCAGACAGCACTGTTGATGTCAGCGGCATCGACGTTCCGGAAGCACTGCGTCAAATTCCGGCCTTTGCCGCAATCGCAAAGGGTGGAAAGGTAACCCTCAAAAATGAGGCTGAAGCCGGCGCACTGCTCCTGCTCAACGCCCCTGCCCTGCGCGCGCATATTGCCGTGGCCGACGCATCGCTTTCGTCAAGGGTTCAGGCCGCACTCAACGCCGTCAGGTCAGAACTGGTTGAAACAGACCCGGAAGCAGCTTCCATCATTGATGCACTGGCCGAGCGCTCCAATGCGCTGGCAAAGGCACCAGACTCGAAAATGGTCGAGGCACGCAGCATCGCCGGCCGCCCGGTCATCGCCATTGCCCCGGATGCGGCGGCTGAAGCGGCGGGCCTCTTCAGTGAACTGTGGCGCCGTACTGCCGTCGCCCGAAAGCTGATACTCAATGAAGTCAGCAAGCCGGAAGAAAATTCGGACATTGTTCCGCTTGCATCGCTCAATCAGGCCGCCAACAGCCTTGATGTCGTCGCGCGCGGCGACTGGACGACCACCTTTGATCTTGGCACCAGCATCGAGCAGGGCAAGATCCCTGATTATCTGGAAGTCGTCGTATCGGCTGCTCCCGGTGCAACCAGAACACGGCCGGTCGCATCGGTGTTCATCAATGATTATCTGCTCGGCGCAAAGCAGCTCAAGGCCGATGGCCGTCCGGAAACGATTTCCGTTGCCGTGCCGACCTATGCCCTGCAACCGCGCAATACCGTACGCGTTGAATTCCAGCGCCAGCCCTCCAGTGACGAATGCCGCGAAACGCCGCAGGCCTATCCTGTTGCCGTTCTGCCGAGCAGCCATATGCGCCTGAAACCTGCCGGTGCTGCGGAAGACTTCCCGACCCTGGTACCGCATCTTGCCGGCAGTTCCAGTGTCATGATCCCGGCGGAATGGCAGAACAATGCAATCAAGAACCTGCCCACCGTCATCAGCATCGCCAATGCTGCAGGCATTATGCCGAGCGATGCCGAACTGGTTGTGGTTGAAAATTCGGCAACAGTGACGCCAACCAAACCTTTCCTGGCCTTTGATGTGGCAATCAAGAGCGCCAAGGAAACCGTCAAGGTCGAAGGCGATCACGTCTCCATTTCCGACAAGAAGGGCAAGGTCTTCTATGACGTCAAGGGGCAGAACGAAATTGCCGTTGTTCAGGTCGTAAATGACAACAACCAGCCAGGCCTGGTCTATAATAATGTCGGCGCAGGCCCGGCATTTGAAGACCTGCTCTATCTGGCCAATGGCGACGTTGCCGTGCTGGGAGACAAGGGCGTGCTCGCCTCGGTCAACAGTGCCGGCGTACCGCTCTATCTCAATGCCAATGACACACAGGGCGGTGACGAAAAAGGATTCAGCTTGAGAAAATTGACGGATCCATCATATTGGATGCACAATTTCTCTTGGTTGTTGACCCTCGGCCTGTTCGGACTGTTCCTTATCCTGCTCGTGCTGGCACAGATCGTACGCAAGCGCAAGGGCAACCATTAATCTCATGGCTGCCCTGAGCAGCCACAAATCATTGTTTAAGATGTAACCATGTCCCAGAGTGACTTCCGGTTTCACAAGTCACTCTGGCACTGAATGGACCAGATCTATGTCGCTCTATTGGCCCTATCTGTTGGCTGATTATTATAGCTGGCTTGAATATTCGGCCATAGTGGTCGCGTTCATCATTCTGCTTTCCAGTCTTGATGACCTGTTTGTTGATGTCTGTTTCTGGACGCGTGAGATTTATCGCTCCCTGACAGTCAAGCGCCGCTATGCGCCTCTGACGCCCGAGCAGTTACGCAACCGTCCGGAACAGCATATTGCCATCATGATTCCTGCCTGGCTGGAATATGACGTCATTGCTCCCATGCTGGAAAACATGGTGAAGGTGCTGGATTACCGCAACTATACCATTTTTGCCGGCACCTATCGCAATGACCCGGCAACCATCAAGGAAGTCGAGCGTATGCGCCGCCGCTACAAGCAGCTGGTGCGCGTTGAGGTTCCGCATGATGGCCCGACCTGTAAGGCAGACTGTCTGAACTGGATCGTGCAGGCGATTTTCGCGCATGAGAAAAAACACGGCTATGAATTTGCCGGTGTAATCCTGCACGACAGTGAGGATGTGCTGCACCCACTGGAATTGCAGTTTTTCAATTATCTTCTGCCACGCAAGGATCTGATCCAGATTCCGGTCGGTTCGCTCGAACGCAAATGGTATGAACTGGTTGCCGGCGTCTACATGGATGAATTCGCCGAATGGCATGGCAAGGATCTGGTGGTGCGTGAGGCTCTGGCCAAGCAGGTTCCATCTGCCGGTGTTGGCACCTGTTTTTCCCGCCGCGCCTTGCTGACCCTCGCAGCCGAAACGAACAATCAGCCATTCAACACCCAGACATTGACGGAAGATTACGATATTGGCGTGCGTCTTGCGAAACATGGCATGCATTCCATTATCGCCCGTTTTCCTGTCGAATATCGCGTCATGCGCAGGAGCTGGCTTGGCCTTGGTCCGGAACGGGAAGTGATCATTCGCCAGCCGCTTGGTGTGCGTGAATATTTCCCCAACACCTTCAAGACGTCCTATCGCCAGAAAGCGCGCTGGTCATTGGGCATCTGTTTCCAGGGATGGGCCTATTTTGGCTGGCAGGGCTCGCTTATTGACCGCTATTTCCAGATGCGTGACCGCAAGGGTGTCGTCACAAACTTTGTCACGATCATCGCCTATATCCTGCTGTTGCAATATGTCCTGTTCCAGATCAGCTTTGCCACTGGACTGCTGCACATCAGCTATCCGCCCCTGCTCGCCTTCCATGGCTGGGTTGGCTATCTACTGATTGCCAATGGTATTGCACTTGCCCTGCGCATCATTCAGCGCGTTTATTTCACCAGTCAGGTGTTCGGCCCTCTGCACGGCCTCCTGTCGATGCCGCGCATGATCGTCGGCAACACGGTCAACTTCATGGCCATGTCGCGCGCACTGAAGCAATATCTCACACATCTGATTACGGGTAAGCCGCTCGTATGGGATAAGACCATGCACGACTTCCCGACCGAAGAAAAGCTTGCCACAGACCCCACCAAGCTTGGCGAATTGCTGGTGCTCTGGCAGGCCATTGATGAAAACCAGCTTCAGGCGGCCCTCGACAAGCAGAAAAGCAAGAACGTGCCCTTTGGCCGGGTTCTGGTCGAAGAAGGCTGGCTGGAAGAAGAAACGCTGGCTGAAGCTGTGGCTTTCCAGGCCGGTCTCGACATGATCGCCATCAGCGAATCCGACATTCTCGCGGCCAGGGATACCTTCCCGGTTGATCTTGCCGTTCGCTGGCGTGCCATTGCCCTGCCGCCGAAAGACGGCGACCATATCCGTCTGGCTGTGGCTGCCCCCCTGCCGGATGAGGGCCAGAAGCAGATCGAAGCAGCTCTCGGCTACATGCCAAAGCAGTTCATTGTACGGGATCGTGACATCAATGCCGGCCTGCGCATTCTCCGCAATGGCAATGACGACAAGGTGATCGGTGCCAAGGTTCCACTTCTCGGTGATCTTCTGATCGAGAACGGAGCCGTCGATCGCACAGCCTTGCGTCAGGCACTCAATGATTACCTGCCTTCACGAGACGGTATGGTTGGCGCCTATCTCGTCAAACGTAAGGTCATCACACAGGAAACCCTGCAGGCGGCACTGGATGAACAGGCGCGCCTTGCCAAAAAATATGCTGTTGCCCAAGCTGCCGAGTAAACGAGCGCACTGTTCAGCGACAGGACAAATATTGGTAACTTTTTGCCATCACACTATAGCCGTTTCCGGGGCGGCTATTTTGTTCTAGCAATGGAACCCCTCTCAAAGCGGGCGTCAGACGCGACACGATGACACGCAACAAGATCATACTCTTCTCTGCAGCGATCCTTGTTGTGGGCATTGCTGCCATTGGCGTGATCGGCTTTGGGAGCAAGACAATGCGCTTATCGGGTTCCCAGTTTCAGTCCATGATCGTTGACGGCATCGTATGGCAACCAACCATTGAAACTGCCAATCCACGTGGTGATTGGCAGAAGCTGGGTGTCGATCATTTGCTGGTTCAGTGGAGCGAGGTTGACGGATACTGTTTTGTTCCTTGTCAGCAGTCATCCAATGCCATGACGGACTGGCTTGAAATTGCGCGCCAACCCTGGGCCAGGAATGTCATCCTGGGATTGGCCGGGCAATTTAACGAACCCAATGCAAGAAAGAATGTTCTTTCTCTTGCTGAAAAATCCGTCGAAATCACCAAACTCAACCTGCCCACCAATATCACAGGTTACTATTTCCCTGTTGAGGTCGATCCTTCATGGGCAGAAGCGCCTGAGCTGATGGCAAAGGCGTTGGAAAAATTGCCCCGCCCCTTATGGATCTCTTTGTATGAAGGCTACAATATTGGCGGCAAAGCCACAGCCGAATGGATCGCATCATGGCTGCCTTCAGATGTTGGCGTCTTTTTTCAGGATGGTGTCGGCGTTGAAGTGCGCTCCGCGCCTGTCGCGCGCGAATATGTGGATGCCCTGGCAGAGAAACTGGGCAAGGATCGCGTCAAGGTAATTGTGGAAGCATTCAGACCCCTTGGCGAAGGTAAATTCCGCGCGGCAACCGCAGAAGAATTACTGCCGCAGATCAAGGCCATGCAGGGCTATGACATCTATATCTTTGACGGTCCGCATTATGTTTCGGCTGCCCTTGTGGAGCGCCTGAATGAGGCCGGCATCGCTCCCAGCGATCCAGATTCAGATGAGACGAATGTTTCACTGGCCGATTGAATGGCCGTCGCCCCTCCAATGGATCAAAACGCATTCTGCCATCACATATGAAGCCTTGACATGATGGCTGCCTATTTATCCCGCCCCATTATTCATTTATTTCTAAATAACTAATGTTATTCATGGAAAACATAGTACTGTTTGCTTTGTCAAAATATTGAACGCAAACAATGACCCGGGATTAAACACTGTTGTGTATTTGTAATCCATGCAGACGAACATGCTGGATCGCTTTGCACCACCTTTATCGCCGCAGAGCATGATGCTGCGCCTTTTGTCTGAATGCTCCCATGCCGGATCATGGTTCAAGCCGTAAAATCAATTCAAGTCATTGATATCAATCAGAAATTCATAAAACCCCAACTGCAGCCCAAAATCCGTAAGCCAATAGAATCAAGTTCCAAAAAATAAAAAATGACGTAAATAAGAATATAAAATGGTTAATAAATCATTAATCTTCATGGTTAAAATTTTTTTGCGGTAATCTTGACGATGTCAATTTAAGTGGTATTTTCACAATACTTATTGATTCGGGGAAGAATCAGAAATTCTGGAAGAATAGAATAAAAATTACTATATTGTACTGGTGAAGTTATGATTTGTGCTTATGGTTATTTGTCGAATCAGCGTATAGCCAAATTCAAAAAAGCACTTCCAGTCCTGTTTCTGGCTGCTTTCACTTCATTATCTTTGCCAGTTTTCGCGCAGTCCGGCACTGAAGTCCTTGATCTGCCACTATCGGGTGCAGCCTTCAGGATCGCCAATGAAGCCTATGACGCTTTCAACAAGGGCGACTATGAAACCGCAATCAGCAAGGCGCGCGAAGCAATTCGGCAGCGTCCAGACTCGCTCCGCCTCAGGGTTTTATTGATTGACGCATTGAATGCTGCCGGAAAAGCGGACGAAGCGGCAGCAGAATCGAAAGCCGCTCTTGAAACTGCAGCCAATATCCCTGCAGCTAAGGCTGAAGCTAACGAGATCCGGAACAAGCTTGCCAACAGCATCGCCAACGAGATCTACAAGGCCATGGCACGCAAAGATTACCCCGCTGCCATCAAGAGCGCAAAGGAAGCAATCAAACTCGCGCCGGATCAACTGGCTTACAGGCATTTGCTGATTCTGGCTGAATTGCGCGCCAACAATATGAATGCAGCAGAACAGGCAGCAACGGAAACCCTGGATTCAGATAATGAAGATGCCGTTGCACTCATATTGCGCAGCTTTTCACGCCTGAAGCAGCATAAACTCAACGAAGGCGTCCACGACACGGAAGCGGCGCTCAAGCTTGAAGACATGAGTGACGATGATCTGAACAATGTCCGCCTGAATGCCGTCGATTATCTGATTGCTGTCGGCGATTATGCCAAGGCACGCGCAGTGCTATCCCAGTTTACGGGTGATCCTGCCCTGAAGGCATTTCGCCTCAATCGCATTGCATATTTTGAACGCACAGCCGGCGCAAACCTGACAGATAAAGCCATCTCAAAGCTCAAGCTGCCAGATCTCGATTGCAGAGAAACAGCTTACGGACGCGGATGCGCGCTCATACCTGATACGGTCACTGCCGATGAAGGTTACAATGATGCCACACAGGCATTGGCTGCCTATAAGGCTAAAGACTACACCGCTGCTCTGACCAGCATAAAAAAGGCTATTGCGCTTGCCCCTGAAAATGCAGAGTACAAGCGCATGCAGTCCACGATTCTGGCTGAGTTGCAACTCCAGTCTGCCTCGGCCCAGGCTGCATCTGGTCGTACCAGCCGTCTGGCTGCCCGCGGCAATGCCATCGATATAAGCTTCACATCATCCGTCCCCGACAAGGGCTACAAGACCGTCAAGCAGATCGATGCATTGCTTCAGGCCAATGACAGGGAACAGGCACGCAGAACCTATGAAGCCGCCCTCGCCAACGGTACGTTCAAAACCCTGCGGCCGATCGACCTTGCCTATCTCGCAACCCGCATCGGTGACAAATATACCGCCAATGAGCAGTTCACCCTTGCCCAGGCGAAAGGCCAGCTCTCCGGCACGTCCCTGATCGATGCCGCCTATGCCGCCCGACGCATCTATGACAATGACCGCGCAATCGAACTGCTCAAGGCTGCCATTGACAGCCTCGGCCCAAGCATGGAGCCGCAGCGCCTGTTTGAACTGCGCCGTGAAGTTGCCGATCTGTCGCGTACATGGGGCGCAACGCTCAGCATCAATCACAATGCCATTGGCGTATCGCCGGGCTCGCCTCAACAATCCTCCAATCCGAATTCCACCCAGTTTGGCAGCGAAATTTACTGGCGGCCAAAGGGCATCGGTTATCGCGATGGCGCATTGTTTGAACTGTTCGCGCGCAATTTCACCACCATCGACGACACTGCGGGCAATCAGACCGGCTGGCAAACCTCACAAGGCTCATTCGGTGCCCGCTGGAAGCCGCTGCGTGACTATAACCTCGTGCTTGAGGCCGCCCGCCTTGTTCCATTCGGCAAATATGCCACCAAGGACACCATGCTGCGCATTGCCTATTCTGAAGGCCAGGGCACGGATCTGCGTGTTGATGTACCGTCCTGGTGGATGTGGACCGTCTATGGCGAAGCCGTGCGTTACATGGAGGCCAGACAGAATATTGCCAGCTTCGAGGCCCGCTTTGGCCGCAGCTTCCGCATGGACGAGATCAGCGACCGACTGGTTCTGACACCGTTCCTTGCCTTTGGCAGCAATTACAACAATCTGCTCGATCCCAAATGGGCCGTGGGAACCGGCCCCGGCCTGAGCCTACGCTTGTGGTTCCGCGAGGACAAATATACCGCACCCATGTCCTATATCGAGGCCACCGCCCAATATCGCTTCAAGCTCGCGGGCGACGACAGGGCTGAAGGGATTTTCGCAAATCTGATCTTGTCCTACTGATCAGCATAGAGTGAATCAACGCCCGCACAAACCGCTGATACCATACAACATATTGAAATTAATGATAAAATAAAAACGCGGAGAATATCTGGAAGCTATTCTCCGCGTTCCGTTTCGTGCTGATTACGCTGAATTATCAGTTCTGCAGGCGTCGGCAGATTTCATCCAGTTGTTCCAGCGAACTGTAGCGGATTTTTACCTCACCGCCACGATCCCTGTGATTGATTTCCACCTTCATGCCGGTCACATCCGAAAGCAGCTTTTCAAGCGCTCGCGTATCGGCATCCTTTTCCGCCTTGGTCTTGGCAGGCTTAACCTCGGTTTCACCGCGTGCTTCGGCTTGAGCAATAGCTTCAACCTGACGAACAGAAAGCCCTTCCTTCACGATACGCTCAGCGACGGCTGTGGGATCGCGCAAGGTGATCAGACTGCGCGCATGCCCGGCGGAAAGCTCACCGCTGACAATATAATCCTGCACCTTCTGCGGCAGTTTCAAAAGCCGCAGCGTATTGGCCACATGGCTTCGGCTCTTGCCAATGACCTGGGCCAGATCATTTTGCGTATAATCATGATTATCAATAAGTTGCTGATAGCCAAGCGCCTCTTCCACCGGATTGAGGTCTGAACGCTGGACGTTTTCGATAATGGCGATTTCCAGCGCCACACGATCATCCACATCCCGGATGATGACCGGGATCGTATCAACACCCGCACGCTGCGACGCGCGCCAACGGCGCTCACCGGCAATCAGCTCATACCGGTCTGGCTGGCCCGGCGCAGGACGAACAACGATCGGCTGCACCACGCCATGTTCACGGATGGACTGCGCCAGATCATCAAGCTCGGATTCGGTAAACATCCGACGCGGGTTGCGTGGGTTACGCGTAACAAATTCGATTGGAATATTACGTTCAACCGGTATTGACGCCTTGTGTTCCTCAACTGGACGATCAATATCACCGATCAGAGCTGCCAATCCGCGACCAAGGCGCTTCTTAGATGGATCGTCGTTCATTGTCGTATATTCCCAATCGTTACGGAGTCGAATCTTTTTGGTTGCGTATGCATCATGCTGCCTTCAGCTGACGCTCACGTTGAATGACTTCAGAGGCAAGCTGAAGATAGGCCTGGCTGCCAGCGCATTTCAGATCATACAGAATGGCCGGCTTGCCATGGGATGGCGCTTCAGACACACGCACATTGCGCGGAATGACCGTTCTATAGACTTTCTCGCCCATGAAGGAACGCACATCATCAACGACCTGTGATGCAAGATTATTGCGGCTATCAAACATCGTCAGAACTATGCCTTGAATGATCAGTTCCGGATTGATTGTCGCACGCACCTGTTCAACCGTCTGCAACAGCTGGCTCAGACCTTCGAGCGCAAAGAATTCGCACTGCAATGGCACCATGACCGAGTCAGCAGCGGCCATGGCATTCAAGGTCAGCAGATTAAGTGACGGCGGACAGTCAATCAGAATATAGGTGAAACGCTCGGAAACGCTGGAATCGAAGCGCAGGGCATCGCGCAAACGACGGGTACGATCAGGCGCCGATGCAATTTCCATTTCGATACCCAGAAGATCCAGCGTCGAAGGTACGATAAACAGATTGGGCACAGCTGTCTGCATTGCTGCATCAGGTACAGTTGCAGCCTGTGTCAGCACATCATAGCTGGACAATGGACGATTATGACGATCAACGCCAAGGCCCGTGCTTGCATTGCCTTGCGGATCAAGATCAACAATCAGCACTGTTTCACCAATTGCCGCCAGCGCTGTTGCCAGATTGATGGCTGTCGTTGTCTTGCCAACACCACCCTTCTGGTTTGCAATGGTTATGATTCTGAACATTTTTCTCATCACCGTCGCCCGCTGCTTACATCCTGAACAGAGCCCTATGGCTTAACTGGATTTTCGCTGCAAATTGCGAATCTCCAATATCACCGAGGTCCGATCGACTATGCTTTGATGTTTTACCAGATCGAAACGCCAACCAACACGACTTTCCTCGATTTCACGCACATAATCCCGACCTTTTTGGAACAGTGCTGTTGCCCCCTTGGTCAACCACGGCTCAGCCAGCACAAACAGCTGATCGAGCGAAGCCAGGGCGCGTGCCGTGACAATGTCTGGCGTTGGCAATTTTGTCCACATGGATTCAATGCGTGCAGCATGAACCCGCGCAGGAACAGACAAATGCCCTGCAGCCGTACGCAGGAAAGCCGCCTTTTTGCCAGCGCTTTCAACCAGATCAATCGATGCACCATCGGATTCCGCCAGGAAGCAGGCCGTGACAATGCCCGGAAATCCGCCACCTGAACCAAGGTCAATCCAGTGTTTGGCGTGAGGCGCCAAGGGAAAAATCTGCGCGCTATCCAGAATGTGACGATTCCACAGATCCACCAATGTCGATGCGGAAGCAAGATTGATCGCCGAAGACCACTTGCGAAACAGCGATTCAAACGCGATCAGACGGTCAACTGTTTCACGTGAAACAGCCGGATAAATCTTTTGCAAGCTTGAAAAATGATTATCCACTGTCATGCTGCGCCCTGCTCTCCGATCGGCGCAGTCAGGCTGCTCTCCGCAATATGCTGGCGAGATCCCTGCTTCTTGATATGCGCAATGAGAAGAGCCAAAGCAGCAGGCGTCATACCATCGACGCGCTGTGCTTCCGCAATCGTTTCCGGTTTGCGTGCTTGCAATTTCTGTTTCAGTTCATTCGACAAGCCGGAAATGGTCACAAAGCTGAAATCGGCAGGAATGCGCAAACGTTCTTCACGCTCCATGACCGCAATATCACTCTGCTGGCGCTCCATATAAACAGCATATTGCGCTTCAATTTCCAGCGCTTCGGCCGCTCTTGGGTTGATCGCGCCAAGCTCCGGCCAGATGGCTTTCAGCCGCTCAACACTGACATCCGGCCGTGCCAGCAAAGCATAAGCACTGCGGCGCATGCCATCATGATTGAGATGTAGATCAAAACGGCTGGCGTGGTTTGGTGTAATTGTCAGGCTTTTTGCCAAATTCCGGGCCGCATCCAGTTCGGCCTGCCGGTCTTCAAACCGAGCCTTACGCGCAGAACCAAGAATACCATAAGCATCAGCCAATGGTGTCAGACGTTGATCAGCATTGTCGGCACGCAACGACAGACGGAATTCGGCACGTGAGGTAAAAATGCGATAAGGCTCAGTCACACCCCGTGCTGTCAAATCATCCACCATCACGCCGATATAGGCTTCGGTACGCTGCAGGATGATCGGTTCCGACCCACCCGCCCGTCTGGCCGCATTGAGTCCTGCCAGCAAGCCTTGTGCACCGGCTTCTTCATAACCCGTCGTGCCATTAATCTGACCGGCGAGAAACAGACCACGCACTCGGCGCGTTTCCAGACTGCGACGCAGCTCTCTCGGATCAATGAAATCATATTCGATCGCATAGCCAGGCTGCAGCATGACGGCCTTGTCAAGACCTGGAATAGTCTTGAGGATATCAAGCTGAACATCTTCCGGCAGTGAGGTCGATATGCCATTCGGATAGACTGTATCATCATCAAGACCTTCCGGCTCGAGAAAGATCTGATGTCCATCACGATCACCAAATTTCACGATCTTGTCTTCAACAGATGGGCAATAACGCGGGCCAATACCTTCAATCGAACCGGAATACATTGCCGAACGATGCAGATTTGCGCGAATGATCGCATGGGTTTCTGGTGAGGTTCTTGTGATACCGCAATCAATCTGTGGTGTCGTAATTCGATCCGTCATCAATGAAAATGGCACCGGATCCTCATCCGCTTTCTGCATTTCCAGGCTTTCCCAATCAATGGTTCGCCCATCAAGACGCGGCGGCGTGCCGGTTTTCAGACGGCCAACGGAAAAGCCCAATTGCCGCAAAGTGTCTGAAAGACCCAAGGCAGGTTGTTCTCCCATGCGACCAGCCGGGAATTTGCGTTCGCCAATATGAATGAGACCATTCAGGAATGTGCCAGCGGTCAGAACAACCGCACCACACTTTATGGCGCGACCATCGGATAGAACGACACCCAAAATCTGGTTATCCTCGCTGACGAGAAGATCCGCTGCACCACCTTCGACAACGTCCAGATTATCCTGTTCCGAAATCAGTTGCTGCATCGCCAGACGATAGAGCTTGCGATCAGCCTGTGTTCTTGGTCCCCTGACAGCTGGTCCCTTGCGGCGGTTCAACAGTCTGAACTGAATGCCGGCCATATCGGCTGCGCGACCCATAAGACCATCCAGTGCATCAATCTCGCGCACAAGATGTCCCTTGCCCAGGCCGCCAATGGCAGGATTACACGACATGACGCCAATCGTATCAAAGCGGTGTGTCACCAAAGCGGTGCGCGCGCCTGCACGGGCAGAAGCTGCAGCCGCCTCACAACCGGCATGCCCACCACCAACAACAACGACATCGTAAATCATTTCAACGGCGGAACCCATAAGATCCATCCTGATAAGCGCGATTCAATTCAGAAGTCGCGATAATTGCCATGAAGCGTACGAAAACAAAAGTAAAATTTGGTTGCTCAGCGAGATTGATAAATGTGCGGTGACTCAGAAATTTGCGCCAGAGTCAATTCCTTCCATGAGATTCCACAGAAGATGTTTCACGTGAAACATATGAGGCTACCTCTGAAGCGAATGTTTCACGTGAATCATTTCCCGATACAGAACTGGGAAAAGATCACGTCCAGAATTTCTTCAACATCCACATCGCCGGTTATGCGTCCAAGTGCCTGTGAGGCCAGGCGCAGATTTTCCGCCCGCAATTCGAGTGGTAGATCAATACTGTCGCGTGCAGTGATCAGCTCATCCACCGTTTCATTCAGCAGGTTGATGTGGCGCTGACGTGTCGGAACTGCATCGCTGATTTCGCCAACCTTGGAACGTGCAAAATCTTCCAGCGCGCGCAGGAGTGCATCCAGCCCCTCTCCCGTCTTGATCGAAATGCGGTAATTGTATTTGGGATTGTGGCGTTCCCCGAGATCGGCTTTGGTGCCGACAAACCAAATCTCTGCCCTGCTTTCACCGACCGAAGCAGGAAGCGGATTATTCATATCTTCAAGCAGTAAAACCAGATCGGCATCGGCTACGCGTTCCAATGCGCGTTCAATGCCGATACGTTCAACCTTACTGTCAGTCTCGCGCAAGCCGGCTGTGTCTGTAAGGTAAACCGGAATACCATCCAGATTGAGTTTTACTTCCAGCAGATCGCGTGTTGTGCCAGCCTCATCGGAAATGATGGCAACATCACGCCCGGCCAGACAATTCAACAGACTGGATTTGCCAGCATTGGGTGCGCCGACAATGACAATATTCAGCCCATCACGCAACATCGCTGCTCGTTTACCTGAAGCGATATGCTGCTGAATGTCCCTGATCATTTCATCTAGTGCCTGCCAGACCTGATCGGAAATCGATCCTGGAACATCACTTTCATCGGCAAAATCCAGTTCTGCCTCAATATAGGCGCGCAACTGGATGAGACGCTGTCGCCAATTGGTGTAAAGTTCCCGCTGCGCCCCGGACGCAACCTGCATGGCCAAACGACGCTGCGCTTCCGTTTCGGACGAAATCAAATCGGCAATGCCTTCAGCTATGGTCAGATCCATCTTGCCATTGGCAAATGCACGTCTGGTAAATTCACCCGGTTCCGCCATGCGGCAGCCTGGTATGGCAGAGAGTTCCTGCAACATGCATTCCACCACCGCAACACCACCATGAAGATGCAGTTCCAGGCAGTCCTCGCCCGTAAAACTGTTTGGTCCTTTGAAAAATAAAACCAAGCCCCGATCGATTATTTCACCATTGCGGCTACGAAATGATTTATAATGAACACAACGCGCAGCAAGCTCCTCTCCGATGATCGTTTCGATAACGAATCGAACTTTCTGTCCTGAAACACGAATGACAGCCACTCCTGCAGGCAGGCGGCCACTTGATAAAGCAAAGATCGTGGCGAGATGCGCGTTTGAGTCGTCCATTGCTATTCCTGCTCTCCTTGATAGGCTCATCATTATTCATTCGTGCGTAGAAAGGAAAGACCAATGGCCTCTGCCCAAATGGATCGCAAGATACAGACAGACAGGAATTGCCTTTCTTCTGCCGCAAGTGCCTATTTGCGTCAGCACGCCGACAATCCCGTTCACTGGCAGGAATGGAGCAAGGACACCCTTGCCGAGGCAAAATCCCAGAACAAGCCCATCCTGCTTTCGATCGGATATGCAGCCTGCCATTGGTGCCATGTCATGGCGCATGAATCTTTCGAGGACGAAGCTGTTGCAATGGTGATGAATGACCATTTCATCAATGTCAAAGTTGACCGCGAAGAGCGCCCCGATATTGACCAGATCTATATGGCTGCTCTGACCGCCATGGGCCAACAAGGCGGCTGGCCCTTGACCATGTTTTTGCGGCCGGATGGAAAACCATTCTGGGGTGGCACCTATTTTCCGCGCCATCGGCGTCATAATATGCCGGGCATCATCGATGTGTTGACCGCAGTGCATAATCTCTGGCTTACGGATCAGGACAGGATCAACCAGAACAGCGAGGCCATTTACCAGCATGTCGAGGCAAAACTGGCCGTTTCACATCAGCAGCAGCCGATTGAACCGGCATTGTTTGATGCAATGGTTGCGCGTCTCGATGGCATGATTGACAAGGTCAAGGGTGGGATCAGCGGCGCACCAAAATTCCCCAATGCCCCTTACATGGATGCACTATGGCTGTCATGGCTCTATGAACGGAATGAAACTCATCGCGACAGCTTCATTCTGTCACTCAAAACCATGCTTCAGGGTGGAATGTATGATCATCTGGGCGGCGGGCTATGCCGTTACAGCACAGATGAAAACTGGCTGGTGCCGCATTTTGAAAAAATGCTCTACGATAATGCCCAGCTTCTCCGCCATGCCAATCATGCCTATGCCGCGACCCGTGATGAATTGTTTCGTATCCGAATCGAAGAAACTGTCGCTTGGCTGCTACGTGAATTGCGCCTTCCCGATGGCAGTTTTGCCTCAAGTCTTGATGCGGACAGTGATGGGGTTGAAGGCAAATATTATGTCTGGTCAGAAGAGGAAATAGACAGAATTGCAGGCGATACAAGCGCGTTTTTCAAAGCCTATTATGGTGTGACGCAAGCCGGAAACTGGGAAGGCCACAATATTCTGAACCGCCTGCATGCGGTCAATGAACCGGCGCAAAAGCCCTCAGAAATCATTGCTGCTTCGGAACGTATGGTCATTGCCCGTGCACAACGCACCAGGCCCGGCCGGGATGACAAGACCCTCACCGACTGGAATGGTCTTGCCATTCGCGCCCTTGCAGAAACAGGACGCCATTTCAGACGCAATGACTGGATCAACTGCGCACGTGAAGCATATCGCGCCATCATCGCGAACAGATCAGACGGCATGCTTCCTCATGCTCATATGAACGGCATGGCTTTCTGCCCTGCCCTGTCAACCGATTATGCTGCAATGATCAATGCAGCACTTGCGCTTTATGAAGCGACCGACGAGCCAAGCTATGTGACCGATGCACAATCATTCAAGCAGATGCTTGACCGGGATCATGCCGACAGCAATGGCGATTATCGATTGACTGGATTGCTGGCGGATGATGTCATCATTCACAGCTACGGCGACCATGATGAAGCAATCCCAAGCGCGACGAGCCAGATCATTGAAGCCCTCACCCGCCTTCATCTCGCAACGGGCGATTTAAATCTTTACGAGGATGCTCTGGCCGTTGCCGAACGTGCTTATGGCCGTGCGCTCAGGCAGCATTATGGGCAGATCGGCATTCTTTGTGCCACCAGATTTTTATCTGATCCTCTTTCCTTGACGATAACTGATTACGACAGCGATTCAGAACTCGTTTCGTTGGCGAATCGATCACCTGATCCGCGCAGGCTGGATAGAATTATCCCCTTCAATCATAATGCGATCATAAACCTTCCCGGTGCCGAGGTACAAGTTGCCCGTCCGACTGCCTGGCTTTGCAAAGGACATGTCTGTCTGCCACCAGCCAGTACATCGCAGGAACTGCAGCTATTGCTTGGCACAACATAAAGGAAAAGCCGCACCAGTCTGACTGATGCGGCTTATGTATGAAAGATCAATCAGACCAATCAGGTGTTCATCGAATCGAAGAATTCGCTGTTGCTCTTTGTCTGTTTCAGCTTGTCGATCAGGAATTCGATTGCATCGGTTGTGCCCATCGGGGCCAGAATACGGCGCAGAACGAAAATCTTCTGCAGATCAGCGCGTGGAACAAGCAGATCTTCCTTACGGGTACCGGACTTGAGAATATCCATGGCCGGGAAGATGCGCTTGTCGGCAACCTTGCGATCAAGGACGATTTCAGAGTTACCCGTACCCTTGAATTCTTCGAAGATCACTTCGTCCATACGGCTGCCGGTATCAATCAGCGCCGTTGCAATGATGGTGAGCGAGCCGCCCTCTTCAATGTTACGGGCAGCACCAAAGAAGCGCTTCGGACGCTGCAGGGCATTTGCGTCAACACCACCGGTCAGAACCTTACCGGATGATGGCACAACCGTGTTGTAGGCCCGGCCGAGGCGAGTGATAGAATCGAGAAGAATGACGACATCGCGACCATGTTCGACAAGGCGCTTGGCCTTTTCGATCACCATTTCGGCAACCTGAACGTGACGGGTGGCCGGTTCATCAAAGGTTGAGGAAATTACTTCACCTTTCACCGAACGCTGCATGTCCGTCACTTCTTCCGGACGTTCATCAATCAGCAGAACGATCAAATAACATTCAGGATGGTTTGCAGTGATCGAATGGGCAATGTTCTGCAAAAGAACCGTCTTACCCGTGCGTGGCGGAGCGACGATCAAAGCGCGCTGGCCCTTGCCCAGAGGCGCAACCAGATCAATCACACGCGGCGACAGATCCTTGGAGGTCGGATTCTCGATCTCCATCTTGAAGCGCTCATTCGGATAGAGCGGCGTCAGATTGTCGAAATGAACCTTGTGCCGGATCTTTTCCGGATCTTCGAAATTGATCGTATTGACCTTGAGCAGGGCGAAATAGCGTTCACCTTCCTTTGGTCCACGGATCGGACCTTCGACCGTATCACCGGTCTTCAGCGAGAAGCGGCGCAGTTGCGATGGCGAAATATAAATATCGTCAGGTCCTGGCAGATAGTTTGCATCGGCCGAACGCAGGAAGCCAAAGCCATCCTGCAGCACTTCCACGACGCCCTCGCCGATGATTTCGACATCCTGAGAAGCGAGCTTCTTGAGGATCGCGAACATCAGTTCTTGCTTGCGCATCGCGCTCGCATTTTCGACCTCAAGCGTTTCGGCAAAGGCAATCAGCTCTACCGGGGTCTTGTTTTTAAGTTCTTGTAATTTCATTTCCTGCATGGATGAGGAACTCTTTTGAAATATAAGGAGAAAATGCAGTTGTCCGGAAAGATGGTCACTGGCGTGACCGGCATCGAAAACCTGCTGTCATGAGGGGGAGTGCTGCCTTCATATCGGTTTGCCGCATGAAGAGCAAGCCTCATCTAATCATTCTTGAAAACAATGCGCTCCTAGAATGACGAATTTCTGTCATTAATCAAGTCTTTTCTAGCTGAAGTTGCAATCAGAAAGGTTTCACAATGACCAGAATGACAATCAGTATCATCAGCAGCGTTGGCATTTCATTAACGATTCGCCAATGCCTTGCAGATTTGCTGTTTCTGTCTTCGGCAAACTGGCGCGTCGCCTTTGAAAGGTAACCATGCAGACCCGACATCAGAACAACAAGCAATAGCTTGGCATGCAGCCAGCCGCCCTTGAAACCATAAATTTCCCAGGCCATCCAGAGTCCGGTGATCCAGCTCAACACCATGGCCGGATTGATGATGTAACGCAAAAGCCTACGTTCCATGATCTTGAAGGTTTCCGCCTTGTCAGAGCCGATCTTTGCTTCGCTGTGATAGACAAACAGGCGCGGCAGATAGAGCATGCCTGCCATCCAGGAAATGATGGCAATCACATGCACCGCCTTCACCCAGAGATAGGCCGCGTCCGGATTCACGTGAAACAATGCCCATACACCAGCAACCACAACGAGCAGCGCAATCAGCATGCGGATGATAACCGCTGAGCCACGGTTTTCGGGCAAGGTCTGGTTCATTTCACTCTCCGCGAACGCGTTTAATCATCTGGTGAACATTTTCAATCGGTGCCTGTGGTGTAATACCATGCCCAAGATTGAATACCAAAGGCCCATTTCCAAGATTTGCCAAAATAGCATCCACGCCGGCATCAAGCGCCTCACCACCTGCAACAACACGCAGCGGATCAAGATTGCCCTGCACTGCCCCCTGTTTTTGCAGTTCAGCGGCAAAAGACAGCGGCACCGACCAATCAAGCCCCAGCATGTCAACGCCGGTCTTTTCACGATAGCCGGCATAAAGCATTCCTGCTCCCTTTGGGAAGCCTATGATTCTTGCCTCAGGATGAACAGCACGAACCTTTTGCACGATCCGCGCCACTGGCCGGATGCAGAAACGCTCAAAACAGTCTTCATCCAGAACGCCCGACCAGGAATCGAAAATCTGGACAGCATCAGCCCCTGCCTCAAGCTGTTCAATCAGATACTCGGCAGAAACATCAGCCAGATCATTCAGAAGCTTTTCAAAGGCTTCAGGGAAGCGATAGGCAAACAGACGTGCCGGTGCCTGATCCGGTGTGCCGTGCCCGGCAATCATATAGGTCGCAACTGTCCATGGAGCGCCGCAGAAACCAAGCAGGGTTGTTTCATCCGGCAATTGTCGACGCAACAGCCGCACTGTTTCATAAACAGGTTCCAGCCGCTTGGCTGCTCCTTCGGTCTCTAGCCAGAAAATCTCGTCCGCATCCATCGGCGTCATCAATGGCCCCTTGCCTTCTTCAAAGCGAAGGTCGCGTCCAAGCGCATGCGGGACAACCAGAATGTCTGAAAAGAGAATGGCAGCATCAAAGCCAAAACGTCGAATTGGCTGCAAGGTCACTTCAACAGCCAGATCCGGCGTATAGCACAGATCAAGAAAGCTTCCTGCCTTCTTACGGGTTTCGCGATATTCGGGCAGATAGCGTCCAGCCTGACGCATCATCCAGATCGGTGGCGGGAAAACCGACTCACCATCAATGACTTTCAAGACTTTACGCTTCATTGGCTTTCCAGTTCGATCTTCGTTGTTCGTTTTCTCTGCTTTTCCGGCTCGGTTATCCAAAGTGGATTTCATAAAGAAAGGAGATTTGTGGAATCTTTTGATTCTTAGAGTCTGTTGGAATCGTGGATTAAGATTTATCTCCGAATTACCCACAGACACCATTCAGACGTCCGAGCCTATGCATAGTTTCAGCCATGAGTCCTACAAAAGCAATGAAAACGCAATTACGCATTGAGATAGAATGGGTTACCAAATGACGCAGTTCGGCATGGCTTGTGGAAAAACTGTGAGGATCGAAGGAAAGTGTAAAAGTTGCGAGTCTTGTCCACATTACCGGTTTCAGCATGCACACATGCTTCCTCGCTGTGGATGACTTGCCAAGTTTCCCACGGCCTGTCATGGCTTTTGAACAAGGCTGCAAGGTTGCACACAGCCATCAACAGAGGGGCAAGAAAGCTGTGACAAAGCCGCTTTCCTACTTTCATCTTCATCTGATTTCTGACGCGACGGGAGAGACTCTGTTGGCGGCCGGACGTGCTGCCTCGGCGCAATATGTCAATGCGCGGGCGATCGAGCATATCTATCCGCTGATCCGGACAGAGAAACAGCTGCGCAAGGTTCTGGAACAGATTGATACCGAACCGGGCATTGTGCTCTATACGGTTGTCGACCCAAAACTGGCTGCGATCATTGATCAGTCCTGTGCCGAAATGGGAGTGCCCAGCGTTTCCGTGCTGGAGCCGGTGCTGAATACGTTCCAGTCCTATCTGGGGGCACCAGCCCATCGGCGGGCCAGTGCGCAACATGTTCTCAATGCCGATTATTTCCGCCGGATTGATGCGCTCAATTTCACCATGGAACATGATGACGGCGTCTTGCCTGCCGATATCGAGGAAGCCGACGTCATTCTGGTTGGCATATCGCGCACTTCCAAGACGCCAACCAGCATTTATCTTGCCAATCGCGGCATCAAGACCGCCAATGTGCCACTTGTTCCGGGCATTCCCGTTCCGGATGTGCTTCTGACCGCAAAACGGCCATTGATTGTCGGCTTGATTGCCACTGCTGAACGCATTTCGCAAATCCGGCAGAACCGCGCTCTGGGCAATATGCCGTCGATCAATTCCAGCCTTTATACCGATCGCGCCTCGATTGCCGAGGAATTGACTTATGCCCGCAATCTCTGCAACCGGAATGGATGGCCCATCATTGATGTAACGCGGCGATCCATCGAGGAAACGGCAGCTGCCATTCTCGCCTTGTTGCGCAATGGAAAACAGGAAGGATTTTCATCATGAGCGCGCCCATTATTCTTGCGTCCAGAAGCCCGTTTCGCGCAGCACTGCTGAAAAATGCCGGTATCGACTTTACCACTGCCAGCGCCGATATTGATGAACGTGCCGTCGAGGCCCCGCTTTATGACAGCGGCGCGACACCGGAAGATGTCGCGCAGGTTCTGGCCGAAGCCAAGGCCATTGCAGTGTCAGAAAAAAATCCCGGTGCTGTGGTCATCGGCTGCGACCAGACGCTGTCACTGGGCGCCCAGATTTTTCACAAGGCACCAGACATGGAAGGCGCGCGCCGCCAGTTGCTCAGCCTTTCGGGCAAGACGCATCAGCTCAACAGTGCAGTCGTCCTGGTTCAGGATGGCAAGACGCTGTGGCGGCATGTTTCCGTTGCCCGCATGACCATGCGGGACATGGATCCGGGCTTTATTGGACGCTATCTCGCCCGTATTGGCGACAGCGCCCTGTCCAGTGTCGGCGCCTATCAGGTCGAGGGCCTTGGCATTCAGTTGTTTGAAAAGATCGAAGGCGATTATTTTACCATTGTCGGCTTGCCGCTTCTGCCGCTGCTTGCCGAATTGCGGAAGGAAAATCTGATCGATGGCTGATCAGGCGGTGAAAGGCGCAAACGACATGGCATGCGACAGGGAAAATGGCCCCAAGGCCTTTGTCACGGGTTATCCGATCAAACATTCACGCTCGCCACTGATTCATGGCTTCTGGCTCAAGGAACTGGGTCTTGCCGGTGATTATCACGCCATCGAGGTGAAGCCGGAAGATTTTAAAGACTTCGTTTCCACCCTGGCTGAAAATGGCCTTGCCGGTGGCAATGTCACGATTCCGCATAAGGAGGCAGCCTATGCCGCATCTGAAAGGTTGGATGAAGCGGCAAAGGCCATTGGCGCGGTCAACACGCTCTGGCTGGAAAATGGAAAATTGTGTGGCGGCAATACCGATGCCTATGGTTTTGCTGCCAATCTCGATTCAGGTGCGCCGGGTTGGGACAAGGCGGATGTCGCTCTGGTTCTGGGGGCTGGTGGTGCCAGCCGCGCCATTGTTCATGCGCTGTTGTCGCGCGGCTTTTCCCGTATTGCCGTGGTAAACCGCACGCTTTCACGCGCCGAGGAGTTATCGGCCCATTTTGGCGCGAAAGTTTCGGCGCATGGCTGGGACAAGGCTGAAGATCTGCTTGCAGGCGCCGGCCTCATCGTCAACACGACGTCGCTTGGCATGAGTGGTCATGGTACCGTGGAAGATTTCCCGCTCGATTTCAGCAAGGCTGACAGAAATACCGTCGCAACCGATATTGTCTATGTGCCCTTGCGCACGCCCTTTCTGGCAAAGGCTGAAGCGGCAGGTCTTAAAACCGTGGACGGTCTTGGCATGTTGCTGCATCAGGCCGTGCCGGGATTTGAACGCTGGTTTGGCGTGCGTCCGAGCGTGACAGAGGCGCTGCGCAGTCATATTCTTGAGGATATGGCCAAGGCAGGTGCGCTATGATTGTTCTGGGGCTGACAGGTTCGATTGGCATGGGAAAATCAACCGCGGCGAAAATGTTTGCCGAGGCTGGTGTGCCGATCTATAGCGCGGATGAGGCCGTTCACCGGCTTTATTCCGGCCGTGCCGTACCACTGATCGAAGCGGCATTTCCCGGCACGGTCGTTGATG
This sequence comes from Daeguia caeni, assembly GCF_042653845.1. NCBI lineage: Bacteria > Pseudomonadati > Pseudomonadota > Alphaproteobacteria > Hyphomicrobiales > Brucellaceae > Daeguia > Daeguia caeni. The sequence continues at coordinate 23,948 of NZ_JBHSEL010000042.1, forward strand.
GCAAGGTGGATCGGCAGAAACTCTCGGCCTGTGTCGTCGGCAAACCGGAGGAACTGAAAAAGCTCGAAGCGATTGTGCATCCGCTGGTGCGCGAGGAAGAAAAGGCTTTTCTGCGTGAGGCGGAAGCAAGCGGTGCCCCGATAGCACTGCTCGACATTCCCTTGCTGTTTGAAACGGGTACGGAAGGCCGTGTTGACCGCGTGGTCGTTGTCTCTGCACCGGCCGATGTGCAGCGCGCGCGCGTTCTGGCGCGCGAAGGCATGAGCGAAGAAAAGCTGGATGCAATCCTGGCGCGGCAGATGCCAGATGAAGAAAAGCGCAGACGCGCCGATTTCGTCATCGACACCAGCGGCAGCTTTGATGAACTGCGTCAGCAGATCCATGATCTGATCGTGAAACTGGGGGGAAAACCCAAATCATGATCCCACGGGCTGCCAATTCAGCTATATTCAGGTGAGCAATCGCCCGGAGAATGAAACATGCGTGAAATCGTTTTCGATACGGAAACCACTGGTCTGGAAAGGCTGGAGGATCGCGTCATCGAAATTGGCGGCGTCGAGCTGATCAACCGTTTTCCCACGGGCAGGACTTTTCACAAATATATCAATCCGCAGGGCCGTCAGGTTCACCCGGATGCCCTGGCTGTCCATGGCATCAGCAATGAACAGCTGGAGGACAAGCCGGTCTTTGCCGAAATTGTCGATGAATTTCTGGAATTCATCGATGGCGCGAAACTCGTCGCGCACAATGCCATGTTCGACATTGGCTTCATCAATGCCGAGCTTGAACGGCTCGGCAAGCCGGAAATTCCGGCCGAGCGCGTTGTCGATACGCTGGCGCTGGCGCGCCGCAAACATCCGATGGGGCCGAATTCGCTGGATGCGCTGTGCAAACGCTATGGCATCGACAATTCGCACCGCACATTGCACGGCGCCTTGCTCGACTCGGAAATTCTGGCTGAAGTCTATATCGAACTGATTGGTGGAAAGCAGACCGCGCTTGGCCTGACGATTGAGACTGGTACGGATCAGGCTGAAAACACGGACAATGTGAGCGGGATCGTCATTACGGCCCGCCCTCGCCCCTTGCCGCCGCGTATTTCGGTGGAAGAACGCGCAGCCCATGCCGCATTGGTGGAAAAACTGGGCACAAAGGCAATCTGGAATAAATACGGGACGCAATAAAAACCCGGCCAAAAGCCGGGTTTTTATGAATTATTTTGTAAAGCTTAGCTCTTCACGGCAGCCTTTGCCTGTTCTTCGGCAACGCGGGCCTGGAACATCTGGGCAAAATCGATCGGGTCGATCATCAGCGGCGGGAAGCCGCCATTGCGCGTTGCGTCTGCAACGATCTGACGGGCAAACGGGAAGAGCAGACGTGGGCATTCGATGAAGAGCATCGGGAGCATGTGTTCCTGCGGAATGCCCTGAATGCGGAATACGCCAGCATAAACCAGTTCGGTATTGAACAGGACATCCTTGCCATCAACAGCCTTGGATTCAAGCTTGAGAACAACCTCGAAATCCGTTTCGGAAAGCGGATTGGTGTTGACGTTCACATTGATATTGATGGACGGAGCCTTTTCGCGCGGACGCAGCGACATTGGTGCGCTAGGGCTTTCGAAGGAAAGATCCTTTACGTATTGCGCGAGAATGTTGAGGGAAGGTGCGACGGTCGTGCCGTTGCCATTCTTCGCTTCGTTCGCTGCGGCTTGATTGCTCATTATGATTGCCTTCTATCCGATATTGATCACGTCGTCTAAAAAATGATGCGCTTGGCTATCACGTACAGGCACAACTGGCAAGAAACGCTTCTGATATGATCATTGATCCATCGGACCGCGTTTCCATGGCGAGTCATCGTTGGGCCGGGATGAATAGTCTTCCGGGTCAAGGTCGATGACCTGATCGCGTATCTGCTCTTGGCCATGTCTATATTGGCCATAGTCTTGGGAATAGCTAGTGGTTCCAGCCACGATAATGCGGCCACGCACAAACTTTTCCCAGATCAGGTCGCGGACAAACGGAATAAACAGAAAAAGCCCCACAATACTGGTAAAAAATCCGGGAATGATCAACAGAATGGCGGCAAGCGCCATCATGGCGCCATGGATCAACTGGCGGTCAGGACTGCGCCCGGCCGCCGCCTCGGCCTGAATGTTTCTGAGCAGTCCCAATCCCTGTACGCGCAAAAGGAAGAAACCGAGCATTGAACTCAGAATCACAAGGCTGAGCGTTGCAAGTACACCAATATGGCTGCCGACAATGATAAAACCTGCAATCTCGATAAATGGCAGGGCCAGCATGAAGAGCGGGGCAATGGTCAGGGGCACGTGGGTTGGAATCCTTTTCCTGCGTCGATGTGAACTGTAATTCTGCCGCTGCAATCGTCGTTTCAAACAAATCCATGCATTCGCGTTGTTCATCAGATAGGTATTCGTGATCTGGATTTGAATGATCGTCGAAGGCATTCTATATGTATTCGAGGCGTAGCCGTGTTGGAAAGGGATTTGAAGCTCGTTCCATCGATCAATGGTAGGTGGTATGGAATTCTTCGATTTTGGTACGATAATATTTTTCATTGCGGCAGTGGTGATATTTCTCCAGCTGAGAAATGTGCTCGGTCGCCGCACTGGAAACGAGAAACCGCCGTTTGATCCTTATACGACGGCCCGCACCGCCGATGTGGCAACCGCTGCAACGGAAGCGGATAATGTTGTCGCTTTGCCACGTCGTATGGCTGAGCGGGATTTTTCGGCAATTGACAAGATATCTCCTGCCGGCACGGCCCTGAATGATGGTTTGCGCGCGATTTACGCTGCCGATCCTTCCTTCGATCCTGATCGTTTCATTGAAGGCGCCAAGATCGCATATGAGATGATTGTCATGTCCTTTGCCGATGGCGACCGCAAGGTATTGAAGAATCTGCTGTCGGACGAGGTCTATGAAGGCTTTGTCGGGGCCATCGATGAGCGTGAAAAGCGCAGGGAAACCGTGCGCTCGACCTTTGTCGGCATTGAAAAGGCAGAGATCACCAATGCCGAAATGAAGGGAACGGAGGCTTATGTCTCGGTTTCGATCGTCAGCCAGATGATATCTGCGACTTTCGACAAGGACGGCAAGCCGATCGATGGCGATCCGGATGCCGTGATCGAAATCAGGGATCTGTGGACTTTCGCGCGTGATACACGTTCGCGGGATCCGAACTGGAAACTGGTTGCGACCGAAGCGGAAGACTGAAATTTTACGACACATACGGATTGAATTGTGGCAGGCTTGGCGAGAATTTTCCGCCCGGTGGAGTTTGGCGATTGCCCCGGCTGGGATCGGGACGATCACGCTCTCGCCTTGTCTGCATTCCGCCGCTCGGCGGATTATGCACTGACAGCGCGCTATAACAGTGGAAGTCTTGGTATCGGCTTTGATGACTTGCAGCCGGCCTTTGCTGCTGCCCGCGCGCTGGACGATCCGGATCACCTTACGGCGCGCCAATTCTTTGAAACGCATTTTGTCCCATGCCGCATCATCCCGGAAGATGGTGTGCCCGGTCTTGTCACGGGCTTTTATGAGCCTGAGATCGATGCGTCACTGACCAAGGCTGCGACCTGTAAAATTCCATTTCTGAAAAGGCCGGATGATCTGGTCAAGGTCACGGATGCGAACAGGCCTGCCGGTTTTGATCCGGATTTTGCCTTTGCGCGCCAGACTGAATCCGGTCTTGAAGAATATGATGACCGCCGCGCGATTGAACAGGGAAGCCTTGCCGGGCGTGGGTTGGAAATCGCCTATGTTGCGGATCGGGTTGATGCCTTTTTTGCCCATGTGCAGGGGGCTGTTCGGCTGAAACTGGCAGATGGCACGGTAAAACGGCTCACCTATGACGCCAAGACCGGGCATCCTTTCACCGCCATTGGCCGTATTCTCGTGACGCGGGGCGAAATTCCACCTGAAAAGATCAGCATGCAATCGATCCGTCAATGGCTGAAGGATCATCCGGATGACGCGGACGAACTGATCTGGCAGAACCGTTCCTATATTTTCTTTCGCGAAGCCCCGGTCGATGATCCTGAGGCAGGGCCAGTCGCGGCGGCCAAGGTGCCGCTTACCAAAGGACGTTCCATGGCGGTGGATAAGCGCCTTTATACCTTTGGCACGCCGTTTTATGTCAGTGCAGAGACGCTGACCGCCTTTGACAACGCGCCATTTGCCCGGCTGATGATCGCGCAGGATACCGGTACGGCCATAGTTGGCGCTCAACGCGGCGATCTTTTTGCCGGCTCTGGCGAGAAGGCAGGCGAGATTGCCGGTGCCATACGCCATGATGCCATGTTCTTTGTGCTTGTGCCGCGTGGCTTGATGGGAGCGTGATGGCCATGGCTGAACGATCCAGACAGACAGAGCCTGCTTTGAACAAGGATTATCTGCGTCCCGAAGATCGCATCCTTTGGGAAACTGTTGCCCGCACGACAACACCTTTGGTGAAGAAGAAGCTGATCACCACAGCCGCTGATGATTTCAGGGAGCTGATGCAGGCAATGGAAGAAAAACCTGTTGTGAAGAAACCTGCGGCACCTGTCGAAAAGCCCGCCAGGCCAAAGAAGGCCCTGGCTGCATTGAGCGAGGCTGTCATTCATCCACTTGACCGGCCGACCCACCGCAAGATTGCCAAGGGCCGTATCGATATTGAGGCGCGCATTGACCTGCATGGTCTCACCCAGCATGAAGCCCATGGCCTGCTCTACAGCTTTCTGGTCAATGCCCATGCGCGCGGCCTGCGTCATGTGATGGTCATCACAGGCAAGGGGCGTTCGCGCGGTAGTGAGGGAATCCTGAAACAGGCTGTGCCACACTGGTTTTCAACGCCGCTTTTCCGCATGCTTGTCAGCGCCTATGAGGATGCAGCGCGGCATCATGGCGGACATGGCGCGCTTTATGTGCGGCTGCGCCGTCAAACGCAGCAGGGTTTTTCGTCTGGTGGGTGGACACGATGACGCCATTTGGAAAACGCTTGCGGGAATTGCGCGATGAGCGTGGTGTCACCCAAAAGGAAATGGCCGCAGCCTTGCGCGTTTCTCCGGCCTATCTGTCGGCGCTGGAACATGGACGGCGCGGCCAGCCGACATGGGATCTTTTGCAAAGGATCATCACCTATTTCAACATCATCTGGGATGATGCGGAAGAGTTGCAGGCCTTGGCGGCCATCTCGCATCCGCGCGTGGTGATTGATACGGCTGGCCTTTCCCCGCAGGCAACGGCTCTGGCCAATCTGCTTGCCCGAAACATCCGCTTTCTTGATCGGGAAACCATTCAAAATCTGAGCGAGGCGATTGAAATGGCGCGCAAACGCCGCCGCACCGTCAAGCCGAAGGTTTAGAGCCGTTCCGATCGCGGTTTCGGCTTTTCCCGAAAAGACTCTAGAACAGCGATTTCAGCTCATCGAGTTTGTAATTGACGAGCCAACCATAATAATTTTCCTGCGGATAGAGAGGCGGCTGTCCTGCGGTTGCGCGTCTGGCATTTTCATTGGCAAGCGCGCGGGCACGTGCTTCTGCGCCGCCCGTATTATAGAGCGTTGCGGTCAGACCGGGATTTTGTGAAATGTCAAAACCGGCAATCTGACGATAGGCGTTGATCGACTGTTTCAGTGTCGCCGCAATATAGGGCAGCGTCAGGTCTGGATCCATGATGGTCTTGTAGACCGACTTGCCGTCATTGGCGTCGAGTTTGGGAAGACCGGAAACCCGGTGCACCATGTCGGACATCTGAAGGGCGGTCAGCGGATTGATCTGACCAAGGCCAAAGGTCTGTCCGGCATAGAAGGGCTGGAAGAAGACCGCACTGAAACGGTTGTTGGGAAAGGATTTTCCGCCAACCGTCTTGCCGCGGAATTTTGTGTTCCAGATAGTCTCGCGGCAGGTCCACAGCGTATAGCTGTCCTTGAATTTGGCGCACTCGGCAAATTCCGGACGCTTGACGAACTCGCCAATGCTTTCACCGCCATAACTGAAATTGACGCCCTGATTCACATAGGCCATGGCCTTGACGTAATAGGTCTGCAGCCGATCATAGACATCGACATTATAGGTGTGCTCGCCCACGATCGCGCCGACAATATGGAGCGGATCAATGCCATAGGCGGCAGCGGTCGAACGGATCTTGGAACGCAGGGACGCGTCGTTCTTCAGCAGATTGTAGATTTTCTGATATTTCTTCTCGTAAGTGGTGCCAAGCTGCTTGGTGCGGTTGGCCGAGGCACCGGGGACAGCCGGCTGCAGCTCGTTCTGATTTCCAGGTGGAACAACGGTGACGGCATAGGCGCTCCCACTCGCCAAGACAAAAGCGAGGGCAAAGGTCATCATGCGCTTGAATGCATTGGTCATCGTGCAAACCGATCTGGCGTCAACCATCGAAATACGAATTTGCGGCAAAATAAAAAACCGCTTACGGCAAGTCGAGCGGTTTTTCCTGGAATCCTGCCATGACCGGAAAAGCGTTGTTTTCCGGTCACGCGCGGATGTGATCAGAGAATGAAGCGGGAGAGATCCGTATTCTTGGCCAGTCCGCCAATCTTCTCGCGCACATAGGCCGCATCAATGGTGAAGGTCGATCCTGCCTTGTCCGGCGCCGAGAAGGAAATGTCATCGAGAACCTTCTCCATGACGGTTTGCAGGCGGCGCGCGCCAATATTTTCAACGGTTGCATTGAGATCAACCGCAATGTCGGCCAGCGCATCAATGCCATCGTCGGTGAAGACGAGATCAACATCTTCGGTCTTCATCAGCGCGATATATTGCTTGATGAGGCTGGCTTCCGGTTCTGTGAGAATGCGGCGGAAGTCCTCGCGGGTGAGTGCTGAAAGCTCGACGCGAATTGGCAGGCGGCCCTGCAATTCCGGCAGAAGATCGGATGGCTTGGCGACATGAAAGGCGCCCGATGTGATGAACAGGATGTGATCCGTCTTCACCTGACCATACTTGGTTGAAACCGTGGTGCCTTCAACAAGCGGCAGCAGATCGCGCTGCACACCTTCGCGGGACACGCCGGCCCCGACCCCGCCTTCACGGGCGGCGATCTTGTCGATCTCGTCGATGAAGACAATGCCCTCATCTTCGGTCACGCGCAAAGCTTCCTGAATGATCTGATCCTGATCGAGCAGCTTGTCGGACTCATCATTGATCAGGACCGGATAGGAATCCTTCACCGTGGTCTTGCGCATCTTGGTGCGCCCGCCCATTGCCTTGCCAAAGATATCGGACAGGTTGAGAACGCCGATATTGGCACCCGGCATGCCCGGAATTTCAAAGCTCGGGCCTGAGCCCGTATCGACCACCTCGATTTCGATCTCCTTGTCATCAAGCTCGCCATTGCGCAGCTTCTTGCGGAAACTGTCGCGGGTGGCCGGGCTTGCGGTCTTGCCGACAAGTGCATCCAGAACACGTTCCTCGGCATTGAGATGCGCCTTGGCCTTCACATCCTCACGACGTTTTTCGCGCACGAGGCCAATGGCAACCTCGACCAGATCGCGGATGATCTGTTCGACATCGCGACCGACATAGCCCACTTCGGTGAACTTGGTTGCCTCCACCTTGACGAAAGGCGCGCCTGCAAGTTTGGCCAGACGGCGCGAGATTTCCGTCTTGCCGACGCCGGTCGGTCCGATCATCAGGATGTTTTTCGGCATCACCTCTTCACGCATCTGGCCTTCCAGCTGCTGGCGACGCCAGCGATTGCGCAATGCAATGGCAACCGCGCGCTTGGCGTCATTCTGGCCGATGATGTAGCGATCAAGTTCGGAGACGATTTCGCGTGGAGAAAAATTGCTCATGTTTGAAATCCACTTTGCTGCTGCCAGATTAACTCGAACGGACGCAGCAGCATGATCACGTTGAGCGAATGCAATTCCGGTTGGGCGGCTTCTGGTCTATTCCGCGTCGAGGCTTTCCACGATGATGTTGTGATTGGTGTAAATGCAGATATCGGCGGCAATGTTCATTGCGCGGCGCGCGATTTCTTCTGCACCCATGTCAGAGTCGGCCAATGCGCGCGCAGCCGCCAGCGCATAATTGCCGCCCGAACCAATCGCCATGATGCCCTGCTCCGGCTCCAGCACGTCGCCGGTGCCCGTCAGGGCAAGCGTCACCTTGCTGTCTGCCACCAGCATCATTGCCTCCAGCCTGCGCAGATAGCGATCGGTGCGCCAGTCCTTTGCAAGTTCGACTGAGGCGCGCATCAGCTGGTCAGGATATTGTTCAAGTTTGGCTTCAAGACGTTCAAGCAGGGTAAAGGCGTCGGCTGTTGCGCCCGCAAAACCGGCAATGACATTGCCCTTGCCGATGCGGCGCACCTTGCGGGCATTGCCCTTCATGACCGTATTGCCAAGTGAGACCTGTCCGTCACCGGCAATGACGACCTTGCCGCCTTTGCGAACCGTGACAATGGTCGTGCCGTATATCGTGGTTGGATTATGGTCGATCATCTATGCTCCTTTAGCGGATGGCACGACCCCGGATGGCAATCGTACAACCCCTTTTGCTGCGGTGAATGAGTTTCACCCTGCGCTTTATTCAGGCAGAATCTCTGGCTGAATCGCGCCTTGAACTGAATATTTAAGATGAGCTTGGCGAATTGCAATTGGTGAAGTGTATTTACCGCTTGTGGCAAAAGCATTTGGCAAAGTTGTCAAGCTGTTCTAGAAGGCGGCATGCACAATATGTGAGGCAGATCATGGTTTCCGAAAGCACCCGCAAGGCCAGTGTCGAGCGTTCGACGAAAGAAACGAGCATTGCCGTATCGGTCGATCTCGACGGCACGGGCACGTTTGACATAACAACCGGCGTTGGCTTTTTTGACCACATGCTGGAACAGCTTTCCCGCCACTCGCTGATCGATATGCGCGTGATGGCAAAGGGCGATCTGCATATTGATGACCATCATACGGTGGAAGATACCGGCATTGCGCTTGGCCAGGCGGTCGCCAGGGCGCTTGGCGAACGGCGTGGCATTGTACGTTATGCCTCGCTTGATCTGGCCATGGACGAAACGCTGACCAGTGCGGCGGTTGATGTGTCTGGTCGTCCGTTCCTTGTCTGGAATGTCAATTTCTCTGCCCCCAAGATCGGCACGTTCGATACAGAACTGGTGCGTGAATTCTTCCAGGCCTTTGCACAGAATGCCGGCATTACGCTGCATGTGAACAACCGTTACGGCATCAACAACCACCATATTGCCGAAACCGTGTTCAAGGCAGTTGCGCGCACCCTGCGGGCGGCGATTGAAATCGATCCGCGTCAGAGTGACAGGATTCCGTCCACGAAGGGCTCACTGAAAGGCTGAAGGCCATGGCACAATTCGTCGTTCTTGAACGGCCTGGCGCCAAAGGCGCTGAAGAGGCCTGTTTCGTGCGCGACGGTTTTTCACCCATTGCCCTGATCATGCCTCTTCTCTGGCTGTTGTTTCAACGTCTCTGGTTTGAAGCGGCAGCCGTTTTTGGTATCAGCCTTCTGCTCGGCCTCGGCGCAAGCCATTTTGGCGCTGCCGGTGCTGCAACGGCGCTTTCCATGCTGGTTTCACTCTTCGTCGCACTCGAAGGACGCAATTGGAAGATTGCGAAATTACGCCGACAAGGTTATGCGGAACGCGCGGCAATCGCGGCCGATGATCTGGAAGAAGCGGAACTGCGTTATTTCTCTCATCGCCAACCAGATGCTGAAAACAATGCGGAGCATCCCCTGCCCCAACGCCAGTGGGACAAGCCCCGCTCGATACATACCCCTCTTGGCCCAACCATCGGTCTGGTCGGGCATCGCGGAGAAGATTGAACATGCGTGTCGCTATTATTGACTATGGTTCCGGCAACCTTCGCTCGGCCACCAAGGCCTTTGAACGCGCCGCGCATGAAAGCGGCATTGCAGCTGAAATCGAACTGACGGCAGATGCCGAGCGGGTCGCCAGCGCTGATCGCATCGTATTGCCCGGCGTGGGCGCCTATGCCGATTGTCGTCGTGGCCTTGATGCCGTGCCCGGCATGGTCGAGGCTCTGGAGGAAAGCGTGCGTCAGAAGGGGCGTCCTTTCCTTGGCATCTGCGTCGGCATGCAGCTCATGTCCGAGCGTGGCCTTGAAAAGGAAGTCACCAGAGGACTTGGCTGGATTGCCGGTGATGTGCGTGAAATGACCCCATCGGATCCGGCGCTCAAGATTCCACAGATCGGCTGGAACCGGATTCACGTGAAACATTATCATCCGATCTTTGCAGGAATCCCCACGGGTGAGGATGGTCTGCATGCCTATTTCGTCCACTCCTATATGCTGGAGGCGACCAACAAGGACGACGTTCTGGCCGTGACCGATTATGGCGGCGAGGTGACCGCCGCTGTTGGACGCGACAATATGGTCGGCACCCAGTTCCATCCCGAAAAGAGCCAGTTGCTTGGCCTTTCACTCATTGCCAATTTCCTCAAATGGAAGCCTTGATATAAAATGATCCTGTTTCCCGCCATCGATTTGAAAGACGGTCAATGCGTACGCCTGAAACTGGGCGATATGGATCAGGCGACCGTATACAACACTGACCCGGCTGCACAGGCAAAAGCCTTTGAAGATCAGGGCTTTGAATGGCTGCATGTTGTTGACCTCAACGGTGCCTTTGCTGGCGAAAGCGTCAATGGCGCTGCCGTTGAAGCAATCCTGAAGGCAACCAAGAATCCGGTACAGCTTGGCGGTGGCATCCGCACGCTGCAGCATATTGAAAACTGGCTCTCCAAAGGGCTTCGCCGCGTCATTCTTGGCACGGTGGCCGTGCGCAATCCGGCTCTGGTCATTGAAGCCTGCAGGCTGTTTCCGGGGCAGATCGCCGTTGGCATTGATGCCAAGGGTGGAAAGGTTGCGGTTGAAGGCTGGGCGGAAGCGTCTGAACTCGGTGTGGTTGAACTTGCCAAGAAGTTTGAAGGTGCTGGCGTTGCCGCCATCATCTATACCGACATTGATCGTGATGGCGTTCTGGCCGGCATCAACTGGGAGTCGACGCTGCATCTGGCTGAAAGCGTCTCCATTCCGGTGATTGCATCGGGCGGGCTTGCGTCGATGGATGATATCAGACGACTGGCTGCGCCTGAATCGCGCAAGCTTGAAGGCGCGATTTCGGGTCGCGCGCTCTATGATGGGCGCATTGATCCGGCCGAAGCTCTGTCAGTTTTGAGGGCCGCAGCATGAGTTTGAAAGCGCGTGTCATTCCCTGCCTCGATGTCAAGGATGGACGAGTAGTCAAGGGCGTCAATTTCGTAGACCTGATCGATGCCGGTGATCCGGTGGAAGCAGCCCGCGCCTATGATGCGGCCGGTGCCGACGAGCTTTGCTTCCTCGACATCACGGCTTCTTCCGACAATCGCGAGACGATCTTTGATGTCGTTGCCCGTACGGCTGAACAATGTTTCATGCCGCTTACCGTTGGCGGTGGCGTACGGCAGGTTTCTGATATCCGCAGGCTTCTGCTTGCAGGTGCCGACAAGGTGTCGATCAATACGGCTGCGGTCAAGAATCCGGATTTTGTTGCCGAAGCTGCCGACAAGTTCGGTAATCAGTGCATTGTTGTCGCTATTGACGCCAAGAAGGTTTCAAGGGAAGGCGAGACTGACCGCTGGGAAATCTTCACCCATGGCGGACGCCAGCCAACCGGCATTGATGCTGTTGAATTTGCGCGCAAGGTTGTTGATCTCGGCGCCGGCGAAATTCTGCTTACCTCGATGGATCGCGATGGCACCAAGGCTGGTTATGATGTCGCGCTGACACGTGCTGTCGCCGACAGCGTGCGTGCGCCGGTCATTGCTTCGGGTGGTGTTGGCACGCTTGATCATCTGGTTGCGGGCATTCGGGATGGTCATGCGACTGCGGTTCTTGCTGCCTCGATCTTCCATTTTGGCACTTACACGATCAGTGAGGCCAAGCGCCATATGGCCGAGGCCGGCATTCCGGTGCGCCTCGATCCGGTGCGTTGATTGTTGAATTCCTCAGGAGAAAGACGATGAGCCAGTTTACGCTTGCCGATCTTGAACGCATTGTCGGCGAACGCGCCGGCGTGACGGACGGCTCGTCCTACACAGCCAGCCTTGTCGCCAGGGGCCAGCTCAAGGCTGCGCAGAAGCTCGGCGAGGAAGCGGTCGAAACTGTGATTGCCGCGGTGGCGGGTGATCATAAGGGCGTGGTTTCTGAAAGCGCTGATCTTTTGTATCACCTGCTTGTGGTATGGAAAATTGCCGGCGTGTCGCTGGATGAAGTTTTGGGAGAGCTTCAGCGCCGCACGGGACAATCCGGTCTGGAAGAAAAGGCAGGTCGGTCCAGGGGCTGAAGGGAGCGGCATTGATGTGGGAAAAACTCGACCAGCTCACGCCGTCGCGCTATTCGCCTTACCGTTTTTTTACGGCGGAGGAATGGGCGGCCTTTCGCGCCGATACGCCTCTGACCCTGACCTATGACGAGGTCAAACGGCTGCGCTCGCTGGGCGATCCGGTTGATCTGGACGAAGTGCGCCGCATCTATCTTTCCTTGTCACGCCTGTTGTCGGCGCATGTTGAGGCAAGCCAGCTTTTGTTTCAGCAACGCAAGCAGTTCCTCAACATGGATGACAGCCTCAAGACGCCATTCATCATTGGTGTTGCGGGTTCGGTCGCGGTCGGCAAATCGACAACTGCCCGTATTCTGAAGGAACTGCTTGCTCGCTGGCCATCAAGCCCGAAGGTCGATCTGGTGACGACCGACGGTTTTCTTTATCCGAATGCGGTTCTGCGCGAGCAGAATCTGATGGAGCGCAAGGGTTTCCCCGAAAGCTATGATGTCGGCGCGCTGTTGCGCTTTCTGTCGGCGATCAAGGCGGGTATGCGTGAAGTGCGCGCACCGGTCTATTCGCATCTGAGCTATGATGTTCTGCCGAATGAATATCAGGTGATCGACAAGCCAGACATCCTGATTTTCGAGGGTATCAATGTGCTGCAGGTGCGCGATCTGCCGGAAGACGGCAAGATGGTGCCCTTCGTTTCCGACTTTTTCGATTTTTCGATTTATATCGATGCCGATCCGGAACTGATCCACAAATGGTATATTGACCGCTTCATGCGTCTGCGTGAGACGGCGTTCCGCAATCCGCAATCCTTCTTCCATCGCTATTCGCAATTGTCGGAAAGTGCGGCCCGGCTGATTGCCGAAGGTCTGTGGCAGAATATCAATCTGAAGAATCTGCGCGAAAATATCCTGCCGACGCGTCCGCGCGCCGATCTCATCCTGCGCAAGGGCAGCAATCACCTGATTGAAGAAGTCGCCCTGCGCAAGATCTGACGGCGCAAGGCCTTTGGCTGATTGGGCATTCCGCGGTCATGTGCGAATGCGTGCGCTGAATGTTAGTCGAATTGTACCTTCCCCCTGCCCTTCTTGATTTCCGCGCGACCGGATTTTGCTTTCAGACGTCGTTCGACTGAGCCGCGGGTGGGACGGGTCTTCTTGCGCGGCGGCGGCGGTGGCTCGGCAGCCTTGGCGATGAGCGCAATCAGGCGTTCCCGCGCATCTTCACGGTTGCGCTCTTGGGTGCGAAAGCGGTTGGCTTCAATCAGGACATCACCGTCCTTGGTTCCCTTCTGGCCAGCCAGCTTGAACAGGCGCACAAGCACCTCCTCCGGTAAGCCGGAACGCGCGGCACGAAAGCGCAACTGCACCGCAGTTGAGACCTTGTTGACATTCTGGCCGCCTGGCCCGGAAGCGCGGATGAAGGTTTCCTCAAGGTCATCCTCGCGGATGCTGAGGCGCTTGCTGATGCGGATGATGTTGCGGCTTTCTTCCATGTCGGAAGGATTATACTGCTTTTGCGCTGCCGCACACTGCAGAAAGGCAGAACCCAAAAGAAAACCCGGCTGAAGCCGGGTTTTCTGTCATGATAGACAGTCTTGCCTTATTCGGCCGCCACGCGGACAGCCGGGGCTGCTTCACGCACTGCATTGTCGACATGGCTTTCGAACTTTTCGAAGTTCTTGATGAACATGTCGGCCAGCTTGCGCGCCTGTGCGTCATAGGCGTCCTTGTCAGTCCAAGTCGAGCGCGGATCAAGGATTGCGCTGTCAACGCCCGGAACGGCAACCGGAACAGCAAAGCCGAAATTCGGATCGATGCGGAATTCGGCATCGTTGAGCGAACCGTCAAGGGCGGCACCTAGCAATGCGCGGGTAGCCTTGATCGGCATGCGCTTGCCAACACCATAAGCACCGCCCGTCCAGCCGGTATTGACCAGCCAGCAGTCGACATTGTGCTTGGCAATCAGTTCACGCAGCAGATTGCCATATTCCGAAGGATGGCGTGGCATGAACGGCGCGCCAAAGCAGGTCGAGAAGGTTGCTTCCGGTTCGGTAACACCTTTTTCCGTACCGGCAACCTTGGCGGTGTAGCCCGACAGGAAGTGGTACATGGCCTGAGCCGGGGTCAGCTTGGCAATCGGTGGCATGACGCCGAATGCATCGGCCGTCAGCATGATGATGTTCCTTGGCTGGCCGCCGCGACCCGTTGACGAAGCATTCGGGATGAAGTTGAGCGGATAGGCGCAACGGGTGTTTTCCGTCAGCGAGCCATCGTTGAAGTCCGGTTCGCGGTTTTCGTCGAGAACAACATTTTCCAGAACCGTGCCGAAACGCTGCGTGGTTGCATAGATTTCCGGCTCGGCTTCAGCCGACAGACGGATGGTCTTGGCGTAGCAGCCGCCTTCGAAGTTGAATACGCCATCTTCGCCCCAGCCATGTTCATCGTCGCCGATGAGTGTGCGCGAGGCATCGGCCGAAAGCGTGGTCTTGCCGGTGCCGGACAGGCCGAAGAAGACGGCAACGTCGCCATTCTGGCCCTCATTGGCCGAGCAGTGCATCGGCATGACGCCCTTTTCAGGCAGGAGATAGTTAAGCACGGTGAAGACCGACTTCTTCATTTCGCCGGCATAGGACGTGCCGCCGATGAGAACGATCTTGCGGGTCAGGTCAACGGCGATCACCGTTTCCGAGCGGATGCCATAGCGTGCCGGATCAGCCTTGAAGGAAGGCAGGTCGATGATGGTCAGTTCCGGTACGAAAGAGGCAAGCTCCGACTGTTCCGGGCGGATCAGAAGATTGCGAATGAACAGCGAATGCCATGCATATTCGGTGACGACGCGGCTCTTGAGCTGGTACTTTTCATCCGCGCCGCCGATCAGGTCCTGTACGAACAGATCCTTGCCCTTGGCATGTTCGATGAAATCGGCAAGCAGAAGATCGAAGGCTTCCGGGGTTATCGGCTTGTTGTTGTCCCACCAGATCTGGTCTTCTGTATTGGCGTCGCGGACGATGAATTTGTCCTTCGGCGAACGGCCGGTGTGCTGGCCGGTACGTGCAACCAATGCGCCCTGGGCCGACAGTTCTGCTTCGCCTCGGCGGATGGTTTCTTCATAGAGCCGTGCAGGGCCGAGATTGTAATAGACCGTGGAGAGATCCTTCAGTCCAGTGGTGGCAATCGAAGCGGCCTTGTTGAAAATGCCGGTCTCTTTCATAGTGTCTCCGCCATTCGTTTGGTTCAATGGATAGATATGTGAAAACGCTCGTTTCGACGTGTCGAACTGGTTGGGCAGTCAAAAACAGATTAATTGATATAAATCAAATATTTAATCGATTTAAAAGTTTTGAAATTTTTTTAAATCGTTTAATGCTGCCGATATTGCTTGTAAAACAAGTTTTTGCGCACAGGCGGTGAGGGGTGGATGAGCCAGAGCCTGAAAGCCGAAAATTTGGCTGCAGAAAAGCGCTGCCACATTTTGTACCTAATTTGTACTGCAATACTGGCGTTACTATACTATATGACATGTGTGAACGGTGCATGTTCATTGCTTGGCCGGCCAGGCCGGGATGGCTTTCCGGCCCCGAAATGGGACGGATTATTTGAAGGAGAATGGTGCGTATGAAAGAACCCTCAGCAACACAGACAATTGCGCTGGTTGATGATGACCGTAACATTCTGACCTCCGTTTCCATTGCGCTCGAGTCGGAAGGCTATCGCGTGGAAACCTATACCGATGGCGCTTCGGCATTGGATGGGCTGATGGCGCGTCCGCCTAACCTTGCCATTTTCGATATCAAGATGCCCCGCATGGACGGTATGGAGCTGCTGCGCCGTCTGCGCCAGAAATCGGATTTGCCGGTGATTTTCCTCACCTCCAAGGATGATGAGATTGATGAATTGTTCGGCCTGAAAATGGGCGCGGATGATTTCATCACCAAGCCATTTTCGCAGCGCCTGCTGGTTGAACGCGTCAAGGCCGTATTGCGGCGCGTGGCGGCGCGTGATGGCAATGCAAAATCGTCTGGCCAGCAGAGCAAGTCGCTCGAACGCGGTCAGCTCGTGATGGATCAGGAGCGCCATACCTGTACATGGAAAGGCCAGCCTGTCACGCTGACGGTCACCGAATTTCTCATCCTGCATGCCTTGGCGCAGCGTCCGGGCGTAGTAAAAAGCCGTGACGCCTTGATGGATGCGGCCTATGATGAACAGGTCTATGTCGATGACCGCACGATCGATAGCCACATCAAGCGTCTGCGCAAGAAGTTCAAGCAGGTCGATGAAGATTTCGAAATGATCGAAACGCTTTATGGCGTGGGTTATCGCTTCCGCGAAGTCTGATCTCCTGTTTCAATACCATGATTGCTGGCAGCGGCATGCTGCTGGCGGTTGAACATGCGACAAGGGTATGCGCCAGGGATAAGTTGGAAGCGACATGGTCGCACAGGCCCAGAAAGATAGTCTGACAGACACGCGAGAACGCAGGGCGCGGCGACAGCGCTCTGTGCTGGTTCGCCGTATTGTCGCGCCGGTACGCCGGCTTCTGAGCCAATATCTGTTCTCCAGCCTGACACGGCGTATCCTGTTTCTCAATCTGGCAGCACTTGCGGTGCTGGTGTCCGGTATTCTTTACATGAACCAGTTCCGTGAGGGGCTGATTGATGCGAAGATTGAAAGCCTCCTGACGCAGGGCAAGATCATAGCCGGTGCGATTTCGGCCTCGGCCACGATTGACACCAATTCGCTGATGATCGATCCGGAAAAGCTGCTTGAGCTGCAGGCCGGCCAGAGCATAACCCCCTCGCCTGATTCGCCGGACAATTGGGAATTCCCCATCAATCCGGAAAAAGTTTCGCCATTGCTGCGCCGTCTGATCTCGCCGACCAGCACGCGTGCGCGCATCTATGACCGTTACGCCAATCTGCTGCTTGATTCGCGTGCGCTCTATTCATCCAATCTGCCCTCGGCAGGCCCGGTGCTGCGCTATGATCTGCCGCCGATCGATCAGGAAAAGCCGGGCCTCTGGCAGCGTATTCTCGCTCATCTCTCGCGGCTCATGCATGGCGACCTGCCCGTCTATCAGGAACAGCCTGGCACCAATGGGCTGGCCTATCCGGAAATCGTCAAGGCGCTGAGCGGCATACCGCAAACCGCACAAAGACGCGGCGACAAGGGTGAGCTGGTCGTGTCCGTGGCCGTACCGATCCAGCGCTCGCGTGCCATTCTTGGGGTTTTGCTGCTTTCCACCGAGGGCGATGACATCGACAAGATCGTGCAGGCCGAACGCATGGCCGTGTTCCGGGTTTTCGGCGTCGTTGCCGTGGTAATGGTGATCCTGTCGCTGTTTCTTGCCTCTACAATCGCAAGTCCACTGCGCAAACTGTCAGCGGCTGCCGACCGCGTCCGTCTGGGTGTCAAAAGCCGCGTGGAAATTCCGGATTTTTCTGAACGACAGGATGAAGTCGGCCATCTTTCGGCATCGATTCGCGCCATGACGGACGCGCTTTATACGCGTATTGAGGCGATCGAAAGTTTTGCCGCCGATGTCAGCCACGAGCTGAAAAACCCCCTCACCTCTCTGCGCAGTGCGGTTGAGACCCTGCCGCTGGCCAAGACCGATGAATCGCGCAAGCGTCTGCTGGATGTCATCCAGCATGACGTGCGCCGCCTTGACCGTCTGATCACCGATATTTCCGATGCCTCGCGCCTTGATGCGGAACTGGCGCGCGAGCATGCCGAAAAGGTGGACATGAAGACGCTGCTCTCCAATCTGATTGCCGCGGCAAGAGAAGTGCGCCGCAACAAGGTTGGTACGGAAATCATCTTCAATGTCGGCAAGCCGCCGGCCGGCAAGAAGGGATTTTATGTCACGGGCCATGACCTGCGGCTTGGTCAGGTTGTCAGCAATCTGATTGAAAATGCACGTTCCTTTGTCCCGGAAGATACGGGACGCATTGTCGTGACACTTTTTGGTCAGGGCAATCGCGTGCGGGTCACCGTTGAAGACAACGGTCCGGGCATTCCGATTGAAAATATCGAGCGGATTTTCGAGCGGTTTTATACCGATCGCCCTGCTTCCGAGGCATTCGGCCAGAATTCTGGGCTTGGCCTGTCGATCAGCCGCCAGATTGTTGAAGCCCATGGCGGCACGCTGACAGCGGAAAATATCACCAGCCGGGATCAGCCGGGCAAGGTGCTGGGCGCGCGCTTCATAGTTGATCTTCCGGCCAGCAAATAGGTCTTGTTTCATGAGGGATGAGGAACGCAGCGGCATTCATGCGACAACGGTCCAGCTGAATGGCCGCGGCATAATCATCATGGGCAAATCGGGCGCTGGCAAGACAGAACTGGCCCTGACCCTGATTGAACGCGCGCGGCTGAGAGGAGAAAAAGCAGCCCTTGTTGCGGATGACCGCACCTTGCTGAAGGTGGAAAACGACAGGCTGATCGCCAGCGTTCCTTATGCCATGGCAGGTGGCGTTGAAATTCGCGGCGCTGGTCTGTTTTGCGTTCCCTTTGTCCGCTCCACCACGGTGGATCTTGCCGTGATACTGGTTGGAAGCGAGCAGGCGGAGCGTTATCCCGGCGGCGGCACAATGACCTTTCTGGATATAGCCCTGCCCCGCCTTTTGTTGCCTGCGCTGTCGTCCAATGGTGATTCAAACGCACTTTCGCGCGCCATTGAAGCCTATCTTTTCTATCAGCCCTGGTCGCCAAAGACGGCATGACCGGGCGATCACGCATCATGCGCGATGGATCATCTGTGTACTTTATCTGCCATTGCAGGAATGTGGGGCTTGCAACAATGCGCAGCAAGCTGCAGCCTGAAGGGCGTAATGTTTTTGTCACACTGCGGCATTTTGCATATTTCGCTATTGGTTGAGAGTTTTTACTTGATATAAAATGGAATGCCTTGCCAAGATGCGCTACTTGTCGGCGATGTTCCGGCGGGGTTTTTGTGCCATCTGCATCTCTGGCGGGAAAGCGGCGGGCACACGACAGGAGCTTTCAAAATATGATCGGACTCGTGCTTGTTACGCACGGAAGGTTAGCCGAAGAATTCTTGCATGCCGTTGAGCATGTCGTCGGCCCTCAGAAAAATTTTGAGATTGTCTGCATCGGTGCGGAAGACGATATGGAGCAGCGTCGCCGCGATATCATGGACGCCGTAGAGCGTTCCAACAGTGGGCGCGGTGTCATCATTCTTACCGATATGTTTGGTGGCACACCGTCCAATCTGGCGATTTCCGTAATGAAGGAAGGCGAGATCGAGGTCATTGCAGGCGTCAATCTGCCAATGCTGATCAAGCTTTCCAGCGTGCGAATCGCTGGAGAAATGAAGACCGCATTGCGTGAGGCGCAGGAGGCTGGTCGCAAATATATCAATGTCGCCAGTCAGGTACTGACAGGAAAATAAACATGCATTCAGGCGTATCCGTCAGCGGGGATTATGATCCCGATACGGCCATCACGCGGTCGATGGAGATCATAAACAAGCGCGGACTTCATGCGCGGGCTTCGGCAAAATTCGTTCAGCTTGTTGAAGGGTTCAATGCGCATGTCCGTGTCAGCAAGGATGGTGTGACTGTTGGCGGAACATCGATCATGGGCTTGATGATGCTTGCAGCCTCGCCCGGCTGCTGCATCGAGGTAAGTGCTTCGGGTGAAGATGCGGTTGCCGTTCTGGATGCACTGGAAGCGCTGATTGCCGGCAAGTTCGGCGAGGAATGCTGATCTTCAGCCCGGCTGAACCTGATCTTTGCCTGCTTTCGGGCGGGTCTGGCGTGTGGCCGGGAGACGCTCCTCATCCTTGTGCGATGAGCCTTGGCAATATGCACGTATAAAGATTTCTTTATATCGAGTTGTACTCTTGATTTCGATCTGGTAGTCAATGCCAGAACGAAGCCTGTTTTCATTTGTCTCTGCCTTCGGGCTTCAAAACGAATTTGATTGGAGCAATCGATGACTGCCAGCCAGGATTATATCGTCAGGGATATCAGCCTCGCCGATTGGGGCCGCAAGGAAATCGAAATCGCGGAAACCGAAATGCCGGGTCTGATGGCTGCGCGCGAAGAATTCGGCAAGTCGAAGCCGCTGAAAGGTGCGCGTATTTCCGGCTCGCTGCACATGACCATTCAGACTGCCGTTCTGATCGAGACCTTGAAGGTTCTTGGCGCTGAAGTCCGTTGGGCTTCCTGCAATATTTTCTCGACGCAGGATCATGCAGCGGCTGCAATTGCTGCAACAGGCACGCCGGTTTTTGCTGTCAAAGGCGAAACGCTTGAAGAGTACTGGTCTTATACGGACAAGATTTTCCAGTGGCCGGATGGCGAACCATCCAACATGATCCTTGATGATGGCGGTGATGCCACCATGTATATTCTGGTTGGTGCACGCGCTGAAGCCGGCGAAGATGTGCTGTCCAATCCGCAGAACGAGGAAGAAGCGGTTTTCTTTGCGCAGATCAGAAAGCGCATGGCGGAAACGCCGGGCTTCTTCACGCGTCAACGTGCGGCCATCAAGGGCGTGACGGAAGAAACGACTACAGGCGTCAACCGCCTCTACCAGTTGCAGAAGAAGGGCCTCCTGCCCTTCCCGGCCATCAACGTCAATGACAGTGTCACCAAGTCGAAATTCGACAACAAATATGGCTGCAAGGAATCGCTCGTTGACGGCATCCGCCGTGGCACGGACGTGATGATGGCCGGCAAGGTGGCAATCGTCTGCGGTTACGGCGACGTCGGCAAAGGTTCGGCGCAGTCACTGGCAGGCGCTGGCGCCCGCGTCAAGGTGACGGAAGCAGATCCGATCTGCGCGCTTCAGGCCGCAATGGACGGTTTTGAGGTTGTGACACTGGATGATGCCGCGCCAACTGCCGATATCGTGATTACCGCGACCGGCAATCGCGACGTCATTACGATCGATCATATGCGCAAGTTCAAGGATATGTGCATTGTCGGCAATATCGGCCATTTCGATAATGAAATTCAGGTCGCCGCCCTGCGCAATCTGAAGTGGACCAATATCAAGCCGCAGGTTGATATGATCGAATTCCCGGATGGCAAGCGCATCATCCTTCTGTCGGAAGGCCGACTGCTTAATCTCGGCAATGCGACGGGTCACCCAAGCTTTGTCATGTCGGCATCCTTCACCAATCAGGTGCTGGCACAGATCGAACTTTTCACCCGTTCCGAGGCCTACAGGAACGAAGTCTATGTTCTGCCGAAGAAGCTCGATGAGAAGGTTGCCCGCCTGCATCTGGACAAGCTTGGCGCCAAGCTGACGGTGCTGACAGAAGAACAGGCTGCCTATATTGGCGTTAGCCCACAGGGCCCATTCAAGCCGGATCACTACAGGTATTAATGATCCATTAACCAATACACTACATCTTGAGACCGGATGATATACCCATCGTCCGGTCTTTCTTTTTGCATAGAACACGCTTCACGTAAAATCGCTGGAAGGGTATTGTGTAAGCGAATCAACGTGTTTTGCGGGTATATGCGTTCTGCGTTTTTTGCCTTTACCGGTGAGAAACGATGGGCGCGTTTACGCATGGTGAATGTTTCAGGGCAGGCCGGTGCCAGCATTGTGGCGATGTGTGGAACTGGCGGAATGTGGATCGGGTGGCAGTCGGCTTGGCGATTGTCGCAGGTGGTGGAGAACAGGGAAATATGCCAGAGGTCGGCTCAATCACGCGCATTCGGAAACTTTCCGCAGTGATCGCTGACGCAAAGACGGTTGCTCCCCTCGCCTCGGTTCTGGCCTCCCTTGGCCGGATTGTACGGACAAATCTGCTCAAGGCCGGCATTTCCTCGCTTGCCGTCTTTGCTGCCGCGCCAGCCTTTGCGCAGGGTGTCGAGGGCAGCCCGCGCATCACGCTTCCCTTTCTTGGAACCAGCGTCGGCGCGTTTGAGGTCATCCAGTTTTCCATGTTCCTGGGCGCCATGGGAGCTGCCCTGCTTTCTGCCGGCTGGCTGATCCGCGACCGCTCCCGCATTGCCGCCGAAAATGATGCGCTGCGGGAAAAATTCGGCGAAATGAGCCTGGTGGCAAAGCGCAATGATGCCCTGCTCAATTTCACCGATCAGCGGGTGATCGTCTGGGATAGTCACAGCGCCCGTGCCGATGTGGTCGGCCAGCTTCCCAGGGAATGTGGCGTGCCGGAAGACCGTTCCGGGTTTCTCGCCTTTGGCTTGTGGCTGCGCCCGCAATCGGTGGCAGAACTTGAACATGCGATTGAAAATCTGCGCCAGACCGCTCAGGCTTTCGATCTTACGGTTGAAACCGGCAATGGCACCTTGATCGGGGTACAGGGGCGCACATCCGGCGCACTGGCGATTGTGCGTTTTTGCAGTCTGCAGGGCGTGCAGGCCAAATGCGCGGCGCTGGAGCTGCAAAACCGCGAATATCTGAAGAAACTCGATCTGCTGCGTCATCTGCTTGAGAAGCTCGACCAGCCGGTCTGGGCGCGCGATGCACAGGGCCGGATCGAGTGGGTCAACAGTGCCTATGCCCATGCGGTCGACATGACGGATGCGGGAGTGGCGGCGGCTGAAGGGCGTGAACTGTTCAGTGCCCAGACCCGTCAGCGGCTGGAGCGTGACCGCCTTGCCGAGCCTGACCTGCATGAGCAATTGCCTGCGGTTGTGCGCGGTGACCGGCGCATATTTGACGTGACGGATGTCAGCTCCGATGTGGGTTCAGTCGGCATAGGCATTGATCTCAGCGAGGCAGAACGCATCCGCGATGAATTGCAGCGTACGCTGAAAAGCCATTCGGAAACTCTGGATCAGCTGTCGACGGCCGTTGCCATCTTCGATCCGGACATGAAGTTGCAATTCTTCAATCAGGCTTTCGTCAAGCTCTGGTCGCTTGATGTGGCCTGGCTGGAAACCCAGCCAAGCAATACGCTGCTGTTTGACCGTCTGCGCTCGGAAGGCAAGCTGCCCGAACAGCCGGAATGGCGCAAATGGAAGGATTCGATGCTTTCCGCCTATCGCGCCGTCGAGCCGCAGGAACATATGTGGCATCTGCCCGATACGCGCATCATGCGCGTGGTCGCCAATCCGCATCCGCAGGGCGGCGTGACCTGGTTCTTCGAGAACATGACGGAAAAATTCGAGCTCGAAAGCCGGTACAATACGCTGATCCGCATGCAGGGCGAAACGCTTGACCATCTTGAGGAAGCCGTGGCCGTGTTTGGCTCTGATGGTCGCCTGCGCTTGTCCAATCCGTCCTTTGCCGACATCTGGTCGCTGCCCACATCCATGGTCGGGGAAGGCACGCATATTTCAACGATTGCAAAACTGTGCAGCCAGCGCGGCGGCAATGGCCTCTGGAACGAGTTCGTGTCCAAGGTTGCCGGCTTCAATGACAAGCGCGATGGCTCTTCGGGGCAGGTGGAACTCGATGATGGCGTCGTGCTGTCCTATGCGCTTGTCCCGCTGCCCAAGGGGCAGACCATGCTCAC
Organism: Daeguia caeni; assembly: GCF_042653845.1. NCBI lineage: Bacteria > Pseudomonadati > Pseudomonadota > Alphaproteobacteria > Hyphomicrobiales > Brucellaceae > Daeguia > Daeguia caeni. The sequence goes on from NZ_JBHSEL010000042.1 coordinate 47,745, forward strand.
CTTCATTGACGTCACCGATACGATGCGCGTCCAGAAGGCCTTGCAGGAAAAGAATGAGGCGCTCGAACTCGCCGACCAGATCAAGAACGATTTCGTCCAGCACGTTTCCTACGAGCTGCGTTCGCCGCTGACCAACATCATCGGCTTTACCGAACTCCTGCAAACCCCGGCCTTTGGCTCGCTCAACGAGCGTCAGCTCGAATATCTTGACCATATCAGCACCTCGTCTCAGGTGCTGCTCACCATCGTCAATGATATTCTTGATCTGGCCACCGTTGATGCCGGCATCATGGAGCTTGAATATAGCGATGTTTCCGTGCCGGAAGTGATTTCGGCTGCGGCCGCGCGCGTCAGTGAACGCATGCGCGATCACAATATCGCGCTGGATGTCGATATTGAAAGCGATGTCGGCGTGTTCAAGGCTGACGCCAATCGCGTGCGTCAGATCCTGTTCAACCTGCTCTCCAATGCCGCCAATTATGCGCCGGAAGGCTCGACAGTTTCGCTGCAGGTGATGCGCGAAGGCAATGATACGGTCTTTGCCGTGCATGATGATGGGCCAGGCATGCCGGAAGATGTGCTGGACACGGTCTTCAAGCGCTTCCAGTCTTATGCCAATGGCGGCCGCCGCCGCGGTGCAGGGCTTGGTCTTGCCATTGTGAAGAGTTTTGTCGAGCTGCATGGCGGCTCGGTGGAGATAGAAACGGGCGAGGGACGTGGAACAACCGTCATTTGCCGCTTCCCATCCGAGGCACGCAGCTTCCGCGCAGCTGCCGAATAAGGTAGATGGGGCTATATGAGCGCCCAGATTGTACATCTTGACCATTTCCTGCCCGATGAGGCCGCAACGAAACGTTTTGGCGAGGATTTCGCCCTTGCGTTGCAAAAAGGCGATCTCGTCACGCTTTCCGGCGATCTTGGTGCAGGAAAATCATCGCTTGCCCGCGCCATCATCCGCTCGATTGCCGATGATGAATGGCTGGAAGTGCCAAGCCCGACATTCACATTGGTGCAGAGCTATGAGGCGTTACGCCTGCCGATTGCTCATGCCGATCTTTATCGCATTTCATCAGGTGAAGAACTGGACGAGCTGGGCCTGAGCGAATTCTTGCTTGATGGCGCGGTTCTCGCCGAATGGCCGGAGCAGGGTGAAGGCTATTTGCCCGAGGCGAATTTTGCTGTCACGCTGACGCATGAAGGGGCAGGGCGGCGCATTCATATTGAAGGCCCGGCATCTGCCATGGCGCGGCTCCGGCGCTCACTGGCAATACGCGCCTTTCTTGAGGCCAATGGACGGGCAGGGGCGACGCGGCGCTATTTGCAGGGTGATGCCAGCCCGCGCAAATATGAGACCATTGCGAGCGCAGCCGGCGTTGAAATCCTGATGAATGCGCCACAAATGCCTTATGATCCGCCTTTGCGCAATGGCAAATCCTATCGCCAGATTGCCCATCTTGCCGAAAATATTCTGGCCTTTGCCGCCATTGACGGCCTTTTGGCACGCCATGGTTTCCGTGTGCCGCAGATGCGCGCAGCCGATCTTGAGGCCGGTTTTCTGGTGCTGGAAAATCTGGGCGCTGAAGGCATTCGGGATGAAAATGGCAAGCCGATAGCGGAGCGCTATGAAGCGGCAGGCCGTTTTCTTGCTCATCTTCATGACGTGCAATGGCCCGATCATGCACCGGTTCCCGGCCACCCGGATCATGTCATTGCGGATTTTGACCGCGATGCCATGATGATCGAGGTAAGCCTCGTTGGTCAGTGGTATGCACCGCGCATGATGGGGCGAAAGCTCACCGATGAAGAAATGCAGAGCTATGAAGCGGCATGGGATGAGGTGATCCGCGCCTTGGCGGATGTCGAAAAAAGTCTGCTTTTGCGTGATTATCATTCGCCAAACCTGTTCTGGTTTCCGCAAGCATCCGGCAAGGACAGGATCGGCATCATTGATTTTCAGGATGCGATGATCGGGCCTGCCGCTTATGACGTGGCCTCGCTGGCGCTTGATGCGCGCGTGACCATTCCGCGTGCACTGGAGCAGGCGGTGATTGCGGCCTATTGCGATGAACGCCGCAAGCTCGACCATGCGTTTGATGAGGCTCTGTTTTACAAGGCCTATGCTGCCATGGGCGCACAGCGCAATGCCAAGCTGCTTGGTCTTTTCGTTCGCCTTGATGAACGCGATGGCAAGCCGGATTATCTCAAGCATCTGCCGCGCATTCATGATTATCTCGCCCGTGTTCTGGTGCATCCGGTCATGGCGCCGGTGGCGGCATGGTTCCGCGCGATGGGCTTGTTGCAGGAAGGATCAGCGCCCGATGAAAATGCCTGAAACGGCAATGGTGCTTGCCGCGGGGCTTGGCAAGCGCATGCGTCCGATTACGGAAACAATGCCCAAGCCAATGGTCAAGGTGGCGGGAAAGCCGCTCATTGACTGGTGCCTGGAGCCGGTACAGCGCGCTGGCGTCAAAAAGGCGGTTGTCAATGTGCATTACCTGGCCGACCAGATCGAGGCGCATCTCAAGGATTGCAAGGGGCCGCGCATCGTCATTTCCGATGAGCGCGAATTGCTGCTCGATTCTGCCGGCGGTATCATCAATGCCCTGCCGCAACTGGGGGCAGAGCCTTTCTTCATCCTCAATGCCGATACGTTCTGGGTGGGGGATGAGGCCGATCCCAATCTGCCCCGTCTGGCAAAGGCCTGGGACGATGCCGCCATGGATATTCTGCTCATGACGACGCGGTTTGATCAGGCAACTGGGTTTGAAGGTACGGGCGATTTTGTTGCCGATGAAGAAGGTCGCCTGCGCCGTGCACGCGATGTGGCAGGAAGTCCGGTCATCTATGCCGGTGCCGGCATCATCCATCCGCGCATTTTTTCAGGAGCGCAGCGGGGTGTCGCATCGCTCAACACCTATTTTGATGCTGCGATTGCAACGGGCAGGCTGTATGGTCTGCCCATGGTCGGGCATTGGTTGACTGTGGGAACGCCAGAGGCCATCGACAAGGCGGAGGCTGCATTGTCTGCTCTTGTCTAGCGCAGAGCTTTCATCATCGGGTAGCGCATTTTAGAGCTGAAGATCGTCAAGGGGGAGCATGACAGCATGAGCAGGACAAGGCCAAGGCTGTTTTCCATTCCTTCCGGCACACCCTTTTTGCCGCGCTTTGCCAAGGCATTGCTGGATGGTACACTGATTGAAGGGTTTCCGGGCGACCCGTCTGATCCTCTGTCGCTGGCAAGCGCCACGATCTATGTGCCGACGCGCCGTGCCGCGCGCGCGCTGCGCTCCATTCTGGTCGAGATGAATCCGGCCAGAAGCGCCATTCTCCCTTCCATTCGCGCGCTCGGCGATGTCGATGAGGATGCTTCCATCTTCACCGCCGGATCAACCGGCGCCTTTGGTCTCAATCCCCCCATCGGCAAAGCCGAGCGCCTTTTGCTTTTGGCGCGGCTGATCCGCCCATGGCGCGAATCCTTGCCTGCCCATGTACGTGCGCTTTTCGGTGTGGATGACGTTTCCGTGCCTGCCACGACTGCGGATGCAATCTGGCTTGCGCGCGATCTGGCCACGCTGATGGATCAGGTGGAAACCGATGGTGCTGAATGGAGCGAGCTTGCAAAGATTGCGCCGGAAGATCTGGCCGACTGGTGGCAGGTTACACTTGGCTTCCTGAACATTGTCACCAATGTCTGGCCTGACATCCTGAAAGAGCGCCAGCTTTCCAATCCGGCTGCTCATCGCAATGAAATGATCATGCATGAGGTAAGGCGTCTGCGCGATCATCCACCATCAGATCCGGTCATTGTCGCAGGCTCGACAGGATCGATTCCTGCAACCGAGGAACTTGTTTCCGTCATTGCCCATCTGCCAAGGGGGGCGGTGGTTCTGCCCGGTCTTGACCGCGACCTTGATGAAGCCTCGTGGCTGCTTCTGGGGCAGGCCGTCGACAATCCGTCAATCTTCGGTCACCCGCAATATGGCCTGCAGAAGCTGCTCACGACCATTGGTATCCTGCGTCAGGATGTGGTGCATCTGGAAAACATGCCGCCGGAAAAGCGTGTGCGTGAGCGGGTCGTCAGCGAAGCCCTGCGCCCGGCAGAAACAACCGATGCATGGGGCGGACTTGCAGCCGATCCCATGCTGACGCCGCAAGCTTTGCGTGCGGCGGCAGAAAGGATCGATCTCATCGAGGCGGCCAATGAGCGCGAGGAGGCGCTGTCGGTCGCGCTTGCGCTGCGCGATGCGATCGAGCCGGAAGGCAAGACGGCAGCCCTCATTACCGCAGACCGCAATCTGGCGCGCCGTGTTGTGGCTGAACTGGCGCGTTTTGGCATTGACGCCGACGATTCCGGCGGTCGCCATTTGCGCGATGTGGAAACATCCACCCTGCTGCGCTTGCTGGTCGAGACGGTATTTTCGCCGGGCGATCCGGTGGCGTTGCTCGCACTGGTCAAGCATCCACTGCTGAAACTGGGGGGCGCGCGTATCGACCGGCGTCTGGCCGGTGAAACGCTGGAGCTTGTCGCCTTTCGTGGCGGCACGGGCAGGGCGTCGATTGTCGATCTGCCGCGCTTCTTTGATCGGCGTCTGGCCGAAAGCGCCGATTCTGTCAGAAAGCCCGCCTGGCAGGATACGATCACTAGCGACATGATCGAGGCTGCGCGCGAACTCTGTGTTGCCTTGTCGGAGGCGGTCGCGCCGCTTGCGCCTTTTGCGACCACTGGCCGGCGTACCACCATTGATGAGATCGCGCTTGCCACCACAAACGCGCTGGAAAATCTCGCCCGCGATGAAAATGGCAGTCTGGTCAGTTTCTATTCCGGTGATAGGGGCGAAAAGCTTGCATCCTTCCTGCGCGATCTGGTGTCCAGTGAATCGGAACTTGATTTTGAATCCAGCGAATGGCCGGCCATTCTGGATGCCCTCATGGCGGGCGAAAGCGTCAAGCCGCATCCGGGGGGGCATCCGCGCGTCTTTGTCTGGGGTGCGCTGGAAGCACGCTTGCAGACCATCGATACGATCGTGATTGGCAGTTTGAACGAAGGCAGCTGGCCGGCAAAGACCCGCAATGATCCTTTCATGTCGCGCCCGATGAAGAGCATGATCGCGCTTGACCCGCCAGAACGACGCACAGGCCTTTCCGCGCATGACTTCCAGATGGCGCTCGGCATGGATCATGTCGTGCTGACGCGCTCACAGCGTATGGATAATGCGCCGACGGTTGCTTCGCGCTGGTTGCAGCGGCTTGAAACGGTGCTTGGAGGCGATGTTACGAAGGAAATGCGTCAGCGCGGCCAGCGTTATGTGCACTGGTCGCGCGAGATCGATCGCGCGCCAGACGTGCCTTTCGTCAAGCGGCCAGAGCCAAGGCCGCCGGTTGCGGCACGCCCGAAACATTTTTCCGTCACGGAAATCGAAACGCTGCGCCGTGATCCTTATGCGATTTTTGCCAAGAAAATACTCAAGCTGCGCCCGCTGGAGCCGCTCATCCGCGACCCGGCTGCGGCCGAACGGGGCACACTGTTCCACGATATTCTGGGTCATTTCACCCAACAGAATATCGATCCGTTATCACCCGATGCGGCAAACAGATTGCTGGAACTGGGGCGCATTTTCTTTGATGCGCTTGAATTGCCGGTTGAGATCGAAGCGGTCTGGTGGCCGCGCTTTACCGCGCTTGTGCCGCAATTCCTTGCCTGGGAACGTGAACGTGCGCCGAATGTCTTGAAACGCTTTGCAGAAATCGATGCTGAAGTGCGTGAGATTGAAAACCTTGGCATCACACTTTCTGGCCGCGCAGACCGTATTGACCTTATGCAGGATGGAACGGCTGAGATTATCGATTACAAGACCGGTTCCACACCCTCGCCGAAACAGGCGCATCTGCTTCTGTCACCGCAATTGGCGCTTGAGGCGGCTCTTCTTGCACGTGGCGCATTTCGCGCAGTTGGCGCGGTGAAGGCATCGGATCTCACCTATGTGCGCCTGAAGGCTGGCGGCGAGGTCAGGGCGGAATCCATTCTGAAGATCAATCGGCCGTCTTCAGAGAAGACGGCACCGGCCATAGGCGAAGAGGCATGGCAGCGTCTTGCTGAACTGCTCGCCGAATATCAGAAGCCGGAAAAGGGCTATCTCTCACGCGCATTGCCATTCCGCGAGACGGATCTCACAGGCGATTATGACCATCTCGCACGGGTGCTGGAATGGTCTGCCGGTGGTGATGCCGGGGAGGGGGGCGAATGAAAAAGAAACTGAATATTCCGCCAGAAACAATCCGCGCGCAAAAGAAAGCGTCAGATCCGTCTGCCTCGGTCTGGGTGTCGGCCAATGCCGGTTCGGGCAAGACGCACGTTCTGACCGAACGGGTCATCCGCCTTCTGCTGGAAGGCACTGACCCGTCCAAGATCCTCTGTCTCACCTATACCAAGGCGGCAGCTGCGGTGATGCAGAACCGCGTCTTTGCGCGTCTGTCTGAATGGGCGGTGCTGGACGATGAGAAGCTGGCCGACAAGCTGGAAGATCTGGAAGGAAGGCGGCCGGGGCCAGCGCGCCTGTCTGCGGCGCGTCGTCTGTTTGCACACGCGCTTGAAACACCGGGCGGGCTGAAGATCCAGACCATCCATGCCTTCTGCGAAGCAATCCTGCACCAGTTTCCGCTGGAAGCCAATATCGCCGGTCATTTCGAGATGATGGACGATATGATGCAGGCCACTCTTGTCGGCGAGGCAAGGCGTCAGCTGCTTGAGATGGCTCATGCCGGCGGCGATCAGGAGCTGGCGGAAGCCTTTGCCGTGGTGCTGCAGGCAGCAGGCGAGCTTGGCCTGCAGGATTTGCTTGATGAAGCCGTCAACCGCCGCAATGGCCTGCAGCAGTTCATCAGTGCGCTCGGCGTTGCGCAAGATCGCAGTGAAGCGCTGCATCGCGCTTTTGGCTTTTCGCCAGAGGTTGAGGAAAGCGATCTTCTGGATGCTCTCTGGCCGGTGCCTGAATTTTCCGACGACGCGCTGGATCTGATCCTGTCGATCCAGAAAGGTGCCGCGCGTGCGCAGGAATTTGCCCTGCAATTGAAACGCTATGATCTGGTCACATCTACGCGCGACAGGGAAACGGTGTTGCGGACGGCCTTTCTCAAAAACACGGGCGGGCCGAAATCGGGCTCCTATGTCGGTTCGGCGGCAGTCAAGAAGCTGCTGCCGGATTTTGAAGAGGATTTTAATGCCGCAGCCGCACGCATTGAAATCGGGCTCGACCGGCTCACGGAACTGCGTCTGGTGCGCATCAATCTTGCCGCCCTGACGCTGATTGACAATCTCCTGCAGCGCTATCACGAGCTGAAGCGCCAGCGCGGCCTGCTCGACTTTGAAGATCTGATCACGCGCACCGTGGCACTGCTTGCCCGCAATGGGGCAGGGCAGTGGGTGCAGTACAAGCTTGATCGCGGCATCGACCATATTCTGGTTGACGAGGCGCAGGATACGAGCCCTGACCAGTGGCAGGTGATCCGCATGCTGTCGGAGGAATTTTTCGCAGGCCTTGGCCAGCGCAATGTGCAGCGCACTTTGTTTGCGGTGGGCGATGAAAAACAGTCGATCTATTCCTTCCAGGGGGCCGTACCGGAAGCTTTTGCCAAACAAAGTGATGCGATATCGTCCAAGGCATATCATTCTGGGCTCACATTTAGGAAAGTAAAACTGAACTTCTCCTTCCGCTCCACGCCAGATGTCCTGAAGGCCGTGGACGAGGTATTTGCCCGTCCGGAAGCCAACCGCGGCTTGGATGGGCGAACCCTGCATAATGCAATCCGTTCGGATGCGCCGGGCGAGGTGGAAGTCTGGGATATGCTGACGCCGGAGGCGGTGGAAGAGCCGGATGACTGGCGCGTTCCGGTTGACCATCTGGCCGCTCCTGCCGTCCGCCTTGCCGATCAGATTGCCGACACGATCCGCTATTGGCTTGATAAAGGTGAGGTGATTCCCGGCCAGAACCGGCGCATTGAGCCGCGTGACATCATGGTGCTGGTGCGCAAGCGTGACCAGTTCATGCCGGCGCTTTCGCGTGCGCTCAAAAACCGGCAGGTGCCGGTTGCCGGTGCCGACCGCTTGCGGCTGACCAGCCATATCGCCATTCAGGATCTCATGGCACTTGGGCGGTTTGTACTGCAGCCATCCGATGATTTGTCGCTGGCGGCATTGTTGAAAAGTCCACTTTTTGGCTGGGATGATGATCAGCTTTTCGCGCTGGCGCATCCACGTGGCAAGACATCATTGTTTGAGCATCTGTACCGCATGTCGCGCGAGGATGCGGCGTTGGCGGAAGTGCACAGGACGCTGAGTCGCTGGCGTAGCATGGCCGATACCATGCCGGTATTCGAGTTCTATGCCCATATTCTGAGCGTCGATGGCGCGCGGCGCAAGATTCTGGCGCGGCTTGGGCCGGAAGCAGGCGATATCATTGATGAGTTTCAGAACTATGCGCTGTCGGCCGAGCGCGCTGGTTTGCCGGGCTTGCAGGCCTTTCTTGAAACGCTGGACGCCGCCGCCCCTGAAATCAAGCGCGAGCTTGACCAGGGCCGCGACGAGGTGCGCATCATGACTGTCCACGCTGCCAAGGGGCTGGAGGCGGCAGTGGTCTTTCTCGTCGATCCGGGCAGTGCTGTCTGGGCCGGAAGCCGGGCGCCCAAGCTGATCCCTGTTGATTTGCCGGTCGATGGCGGGTCGCTCAAGGGCTTTCTGTGGCAGCCAAACAATTCATGGAAGACAGGCTTTCTCGAAGGGCGCATCGAGGAGCTCAAAAACCGCGCAGAAGAGGAATATCGCCGCCTGCTTTATGTCGGCATGACGCGTGCGGAAGACAGGCTCATCATCTGTGGCTATCGCGGCAGCCGTGAAAATGACGAGACATGGCATCGTCTGGTCGAGGATGCTCTGGCAGGCAAGGCGGAGCCCCATGTTCATCCGGTGCTGGGGGGTGCGACCCGGCGTTATCGCAACACGCCGCGCGGTTTTACCGATATCGTTGAACCGGACAGACCGGATACAATGACACTGCCGCCTTTGCCGGAAGCCTATAAGGTGCCGGTCAAGCCGGAAGCGGGGCTGCCACGACCATTGACGCCTTCTGGGGCCTCTGCCCTGATTGAGGCGGATGAAACGCCACCTCTTGCGGCAGGTTCTCCGGTGCTGGAGCCGGTCACGGGCGGGCCTGCTTTCGCGCAAAGACGCGGTACGGCAATCCATATGCTGCTGCAATATCTGCCGGATGTTGCCCCGGAAGAGCGGGAGGAGCGTGCGCGCAACTATCTGGCGCGCATTGCCGCCGACTGGCCGCAGAGCGAGCGGGAAAAGGCCTGGGCCAGCGTGCGCGCTGTTCTGGAGGATACAACCTTTGCGCCGGTCTTTGCCAGGGGCTCGCGCGGTGAAGTGGCGATCATGGGCACGGTTGATCTTGGCGGGCGCAATCATGCCGTATCAGGTCAGGTTGACCGGATCTGCGTGGAAGAACGGCGCGTTCTGATCGTGGATTACAAGACCAACCGTCCCCCGCCGACGACGCTGGAGGCCGTACCTTTTGCCTATCGCGCCCAGCTTGCGCTTTATCGTGAATTGCTGGCGCCGCTTTATCCCGGACGCACCATCGAGGCAGCGCTGCTGTTTACCGAAGGGCCGTTCCTCATGCCTTTGCCGGCGCAGGTTCTGGATGAGGCCATGGAGCAGTTGAAAGCGTCACAAGGCAGGCTGAAAGCCTAGAGCCATTCAGGTTTTCACAGAAACGCCGGATTGTTCTGGCCGATTGTTTCTGTCAGTCCAGACGGAAACCGGCTTCCACTTTTCCAGGAACTGCCCTAACCAGATCTTGACGTGTGGCGCATGACACGCCACATGATATGGCTATGCTAGAGCGGCGCGCATGAGTCTCAAACGACTTGCTCGCCGCACAGGAAAAAGGATAGGCCCAATGGCAACCGTAAAGGTCGATAGCAGCAACTTTCAGACGGACGTTCTTCAGTCGAGCGAGCCAGTTGTAGTGGATTTCTGGGCTGAATGGTGCGGACCGTGCAAGATGATCGCGCCGGCACTGGATGAAATCGCTGCGGAAATGGCTGGTCAGGTCAAGATCGCCAAGGTCAATATTGACGAAAATCCGGAACTCGCAGCCCAGTTTGGCGTGCGCTCGATTCCAACCCTGCTTTTGTTCAAGAACGGCGAAATCGCAGCCAATATGGTTGGCGCAGCGCCAAAGAGCCGTCTGGCCGACTGGATCAGGAATTCCGCAGCCTGAAACAGACAGGCAATGTCATGAAAAACCCGGCCATGTGCAATCCAGCCATGTGCCGGGTTTTCTTTTGGTGTCTGCCGTTTTCTGTTCAGCGCGGCGGCGTGCCATTATCACGCAACACTTCGCCTGCCAGATAAAGCGAACCGCCAATCAGAATGCGCGGCGGGATTTCATCGGCAGGCCAGGTATCACGCAGCAGTTTCAGCGCATTGGCAACGGAATGCACCGGCTCGGCGGACAATCCGGCGCGCTCGGCCGCCGCAGCCAGTTCATCATTGGGAATGCCCGCATCATGTGAGGGGATCGGTACGGTAAAGACATGGCGTGCCATGCCGGCAAAAGCCTCGAAATAGCCGACCGGATCCTTGGTGTTGATCATGCCGGTGATCATGAACAGGGGACGGCTGCGGCGTTCTTCCAGATCGCCAAGCACCTCGGCAATCACCACGCCAGCGCCGGGATTATGCCCGCCATCAAGCCAGATTTCCGAGGCCTCCGGCGCCAGATCAACCAGTGCACCATGGGTGAGGTGCTGCATGCGCGCAGGCCAGTCCACCACGGTCAGCGCCTTTTCAATGGCCTTTTCACTGATGGTGAAGCCAGCCGCTTCAATCGCTTCAATCGCCGCTGCCGCATTGCCCATCTGATGGCGGCCGGGCAGGCGCGGCAAGGGCAGATCAATCAGGCCCTCCCCGTTCTGGAACACCATGCGCCCATGTTCCTCATAGGCGATGAAATCCTGACCATAGATGGAAACAGGGCAGCCAAGCCGTTCGGCAGTCGAAACCAGCACATCGCGCGCCGCATCAAAAGGCTGGAAGCCGATGACAACCGGGCAATCTTTCTTGATGATGCCGGCCTTTTCCGCCGCAATCAGTTCCACTGTGTCACCGAGATAGGCCTGATGATCGACAGAGATCGGCATGATGAGCGAGACTGCAGGTTCTGCAATCACATTGGTTGCATCCAGCCGTCCGCCAAGGCCGACTTCCATGATCACCGCATCGGCAGGATGTTCGGCAAAAAGCACAAAGGCAACGGCGGTCAGGATTTCAAAAACCGTGATCTGCTGGCCCGCATTGGCTGCCTCAACACGTTGAATGGCATCAGCCAGCACATCGTCGGAAACAAGTTTGCCACCGCCGGGTGCGCCAAGGCGGTAGCGCTCATTCCAGTTGACGAGATGCGGGGAGGTGTGAACGTGCACAGTGTAACCGGCCGCCTCAAGCAGGGCACGGCTGAAAGCCGTGGCCGAGCCTTTGCCATTGGTTCCGGCAATATGGATGACGGGTGGTAACCTGTCCTGCGGATTGCCGAGCTTTTCCAGCAATGCGCGAATGCGTCCAAGCGAAAGATCAAAGCCCTTGGGATGCAATGTCATCAGCCGCTCGATTGCGGCAGCTGATTTCGTTGCGGCATTGATGTCGCTTTTGTCCTCGCCCATGATCAGGCGGCCTTACCTGCTGCTTTCGCCTTGTTGGCCGCTTCGGACTCGGTTCCGGCCGGTTGCTTGGTCATGATCTTCAGCAGGCGCGCAATGGTGCTCTTCAGCTCCGGACGCGGCACCACCATGTCGACCATGCCATGTTCCATCAGATACTCCGCGCTCTGGAAGCCATCCGGCAGCTTTTCGCGGATCGTCTGTTCAATCACGCGAGGGCCAGCAAAGCCGATCAGTGCGCCGGGTTCAGCAATGTGGACATCACCCAGCATGGCGTAGGAAGCCGTCACACCGCCGGTCGTCGGATTGGTGAGGACGATGATGTAAGGCAGGCCAGCTTCCTTCAGCATCTCCACTGCAACCGTTGTGCGTGGCAGTTGCATCAGTGACAGGATGCCTTCCTGCATGCGCGCACCGCCAGAGGCGGAAAACAGCACCAGCGGACGCTTCAGTTCGATTGCCTTTTCAAAGGCTTGAATGATGGCTTCGCCAGCACCCATGCCAAGCGAACCGCCCATGAAACCGAAATCCTGCACGGTTGCGACAATCGGCAGACCTTCAATCGTGCCGAGTGCATTGACGATGGCATCGTCATTGCCAGTGCGGCTGCGATATTCCTTGAGACGATCAATATATTTCTTCTCGTCGCGGAATTTCAGCGGATCGGTTACGACCTTTGGTGTTTCCAGCAAGGTATATTCGCCATCGTCGAAGAAGAAGCGCAGACGGTCCTTCGGCTTGATGCGCATATGGTGGCCCGAAGACGGGATGACCCACTGGTTTTCTTCCAGATCCTTATGGAACACCATTTCACCGGTTGTCGGATCCTTGATCCACAGATTTTCCGGCATTTCGCGGCGCCCGAGCATCGAATTGATTTTCGGACGAACGTAGTTGGTGAGCCAGTTCATGACATTTGGTTCCGTTTTTCGTTCTTCGACAGCGTTTCGTCGCTTAAATGGACTATTTATTGGGCAGCTTCAAGGCGTGTTGCGCGAACGCTTGTCGCCAGGGCGCTCACCAGCTTGTTGATGGCAGCAACAGGATCGCCCTTGACCCTGCCATTTGCATCGAGCTCGCCAGCAACGGCATTGATGAGTGCCGTGCCGACAACAACACCGTCAGCATGTGCCCCGATGGCGGCTGCCTGTTCTGGCGTCTTGACGCCAAAACCAACACAGATCGGCAGATTGGTGCTCTTCTTGATGTGGCGCACAGCTTCGCCAACGCGCGCCGTATCGGCAATTGCCGAACCGGTAATGCCGTTCATCGAGACATAATAGACAAAGCCGGAGGCATTTTTCAGCACTTTCGGCAGGCGCTTGTCATCGGTGGTTGGCGTGGCAAGGCGAATGAAATTGATGCCGGCAGCCATTGCCGGCAGACAGAGCTCTTCATCCATTTCCGATGGCAGATCAACCACGATCAGGCCATCAACGCCGGCTTCCTTCGCATCTTTCAGGAAGCGCTCAACACCGTAAATATAGATCGGGTTGTAATAGCCCATCAGCACGATCGGCGTCGTATTGTCTTCCTTGCGGAAATCGGCAGCCAGTTGCAGCGTCTTGGCCAGTGTCTGGCCACCAGCCAGTGCACGCAGGCTCGCTGCCTGAATGGCAGGGCCATCGGCCATTGGATCAGAAAAGGCCATGCCAAGCTCGATCACGTCGGCACCAGCCTTTGGCAGGGCCTTCATCACGGCCAGTGAGGTTGCATAATCCGGATCCCCGCCCATGAAATAGGTTACCAGCGCCGGACGGCCCTCGGCCTTCAGTTCGGCAAATTTGCTATCGATACGTGTGGTCATGTTCATGGTCCTCAAATATCCATGCCGAGGAGTTTGCCGACTGTATGCACGTCCTTGTCGCCGCGACCGGACAGATTGACGATCATCACCTGATCCTTGCCCATGGTTGGCGCCATCTTGATGGCCTGTGCAATGGCATGTGCCGATTCCAGCGCCGGAATGATACCTTCCGTGCGGGTGCAAAGCTGGAATGCTTCAAGCGCTTCATCATCGAGGATCGGCACATAGTCCACGCGGCCGGTGTCTTTCAGCCATGAATGTTCAGGTCCGACCCCTGGATAATCCAGCCCGGCCGAAACCGAATGGCCTTCCAGAATCTGGCCATCGCTGTCCTGCAACAGATAGGTGCGGTTGCCATGCAGGACGCCCGGACGGCCGGCATTCATCGAGGCGCAATGTTCGTGTCCATCAAGACCACGACCGCCAGCCTCAACACCAACGATCATGACGCTTGCATCATCGAGGAACGGGTGGAACAGGCCGATTGCATTGGAGCCGCCGCCAACAGCGGCAATGATCACATCCGGCAGACGGCCTTCCTGTTCGAGAATCTGCTGACGGGCCTCATTGCCGATCACCGATTGGAAGTCGCGCACCATTTCCGGATAAGGATGCGGGCCTGCCGCCGTGCCGATCAGGTAATAGGTGTTTTCGACATTGGTCACCCAGTCGCGCAGGGCTTCGTTCATCGCGTCTTTCAGCGTGCCATTGCCAGCCGAGACCGGCTTGACCTCTGCTCCCAGAAGCTTCATGCGGAAGACATTCGGTTTCTGACGTTCAACATCGGTTGCGCCCATATAGACAACGCAGGGCAGGCCAAAGCGTGCCGCAACCGTTGCCGAGGCAACGCCATGCTGACCGGCACCGGTTTCCGCGATGATGCGGGTCTTGCCCATGCGCTTGGCAAGCAGGATCTGGCCAAGGCAGTTATTGATCTTGTGACTGCCGGTATGGTTGAGGTCTTCGCGCTTGAAATAGATCTTCGCACCGCCCAGATGTCTGGTCAGGCCTTCGGCGAAATAGAGCTTCGACGGGCGACCGGCATAATAGGTCGAAAGCGCTGAAAGCTCGGCCTTGAATTCCGGGTCATTCTTGGCCTTGTCATAGGCTTCCTGCAGATCCAGAATGAGCGGCATCAGGGTTTCGGCGACGAAGCGACCGCCATAAATGCCAAACATGCCTTCTTCATTGGGGCCTGTTCTGAAGGAATTGGGTTCAACTGGCTTGTTCAACGTCTTGGCTCCGTCTGTTCAGGCGCATCGTGCGGAAGTTTCATCCGCTTTGGCGATAGCCTTGAAGAATTCCTCAATAAGGTGGATATCCTTTTCACCCGGCGCGCTTTCCACGCCTGACGAAATGTCGATCCCCGGTGCTCTGGTCTTGCGAAGCGCCTCTGCGATGTTGCCCGCATTCAGCCCACCGGAAAGCATGTAATCCACGTCGCCGTCAAGCGCAGCCAGCAGATCCCAGTCGAAAGAGATGCCGTTTCCGCCCGGAAGTTCCGCCTCTTTCGGCGGCTTGGCGTCAAAAAGGAAGCGATTCGCAACACCTTTATAGGGCGTAATGGCGTCGAGATCGGCCGCATCGCGAATGGCAAAGGCCTTCATCACAGGCAGATCATAACGCATTTTGACGGCTGCGACACGTTCTGGTGTTTCGTGGCCGTGGAGTTGCAACATGTCGGGTTTGACGACGTGCACGATATCGTCAAGCAATGCATCATCAGCGTCAACGGTCACAGCCACGACCCTGGCACGACCGTCAACGGCCGCGCGCAGGCGGCCTGCCTGTTCCGGCGTGACATTGCGCGGGCTTTTGGGGAAGAAAATGAATCCGATATGCGTCGCCCCACCTGCAAGCGCGGCAGCGATTGTTTCCGGTGTCTTCAGTCCGCAGATTTTGATATCGAGAGCCATGCGCTTCCCGTTACATAATTCGGCTTGTTCCTCAAGCTGCTTATCGCACCAGAAGGACCGGAATACCATTGTCTTCTGGAATTAATTTCATGTGAAATCGATGGCCTGCAGGGCGCTGCCATTGCGTTTCAGCCAGTCCTTGCAACGCTCGGTGTCCGGGCAAAGCTCGTGACACAGTTTCCAGAATTTCGGCCCATGGTTCATCTCGATCAGATGGGCAACCTCATGTGCTACCAGATAATTGATCACCGGGCCGGGCGCCATGCCGATACGCCATGAAAAGGAAAGAACGCCCTCCGATGTGCATGATCCCCAGCGGCTTCTGGTGTCCTTGAATCGCACTGCCTTTGCCTTGCGGCCAACGGTCGCCGTATGATGGGCGACCAGCATTTCGATCTCGCGTTTGACCTCGCGTTTCAGAAAATCTTCAACACGGCGCGGCAGATGTTCTGGCGCGCCGTGGACGATCAGCATATTGCCCTCGACGCGTTCGACCGTGCCGCGTCCTGGCTGATGGATGATCAGATGCGGTACGCCGCGAATGGGGATCCTTATGCCGGCGCGCACACGCGGCTGTTCGGGAAATTTTGCTATGCGGCTTTCGATCCAGCCTTCGTGACGGCTGAGGAAACGCGCAATTTCATGTTCCGGCAATCCCGGCGGGATGGTGACGCGCAATCCCTTTCCGCCCGCCTCAATGCGCAAGGTCAGACGCTTGGCACGGGGATTTTCAAACACCCGCAACGGCAATTCGCGTCCGGCGACCGCATGAATGCGTTCGCTTTTTACCTTGGGTGCTGTGCCTGAACGGGGGCGAAGCAGAGAAAAGATCATTGCCTATGATGAGACGATTCGCGCCAAATGCCAGACAAATTAAGCATGAACCAGACCGGCCTCGAAAGCTGCGTTGCACATGATACCCAATGCAAGGCCGGCCTGTCCAAGGCCGGATGTGCGGCAATCTGGTTTGCGTGTTCCTGGCGGTTCCAGGAAAAGCGAAACCGGTTTTCCGTCCGGAGCGGCGGTAAAACAACATGTTGGAGCAATTCAGAGTTTCCTTGAAGACTTGAATTGCTCGAGACCGGCAACGACAAGGCCCGCAACCAGCGCCCAGAAGGCTGAACCAACGCCCAAAAAGGCAATGCCGGAGGCGGTGACTGCAAAAGTGACGGTGGCGGCAAGCCGTTCGCTTTCAACCTTCAGGGCAAGTGCCATGGCATTGATGAACGGGCCCATCAGGGCAAGCCCTGCCACCAGCGCGATCAGCGTGGGAGGCAGAATGGCAAAGATTGCCACCAGCGAGGCGCCGAACACGGCAAAGAGCACGTAGATCAGCGCATAGACCGGGCCGGTGAGCCAGCGCTTGTCTGGATCCGGATGGGCATCGGGATTGGTGCAAAGTGCCGCAGAAATGGCGGCAAGATTGGTGGTCGATGCGCCAAAGGGGGCAGAAAGCAGCGAAAACAGCCCGGTGACAGTCAAGGCGGCGCTGGTCGGTGGCTCATAGCCGGAAGCGCGCAGCACGGCAAAGCCCGGCAGGTTCTGCGAGGCCATGGTGACGAGATAAAGCGGCAAGGCAAGGCCGATCAATGCGCCGGTGCTGAATTGCGGCCAGACCCAGGTGAGGGTGGAAATCTCCGGCATGGGCAATTCTGGCGCACGGCCAGAAAGAAGCGCAAAGGCCACGCCCACCACCAGAACGATGATGACGGCAAGCGATGGGTTGAACAGTCTGACGACAAAGAACAGTGCGACCAGCGGCAGAACGAAAAGCGGATCAAGCCCTGCCGTCTTGGCTGCGGCAATCACGAAGTTCAGCAGAACACCTGCCAGCATGCCCGATGCAACCGCGGCCGGAATGCGCGCAACCAGCACGGAAAGCGGGCGCAACAGGCCGGTGGCAATGAGCGCGATGGCCGTAACAATGAAGGCGCCAATGGCTTCAGCAAAGGTAAAGCCCGCGCTTGCCCCGATCAGGGCCAGTCCGGGCGTCGACCATGCGGCAATGATCGGCATTTTGTAGCGGATGCTGAGCCAGGCCGATGTGCCGGCAATGGCAAGGCAGATTGCCGTCACCCAGCTTGCGGTTTCTGCCTGTGTCGCGCCCAGCACCTGTGCTGCGGCAATGATGAGGGCAAGGGTTCCGCCAAACCCGACAATTGCAGCAACTGCTGCCGAAGCAATAACCGAAAACCGCATGGTGCCCCGTTCAGGATGGAGTGGATATGCGCGTTACAAGCCCCTCAACGGTGCGGATCAGCAAATCCAGATCCTGCGGCCGCGACAGGCGGTGGTCGCCGTCGCGCACCAAAGTCAGTGTCACGTCATCGACCGGAAGATGTTCAACCAGAGTGAGCGCATGCTGATAGGGCACGGCCTCGTCCTGCATGCCCTGCAGAATATGCACGGGGCAGCCGGTTTCAATGATGCCCTTGAGCACGAGGTTCTGGCGGCCATCCTCGATCAGCTTGCGCGTGTAGATATAGGGGCTGGGCGAATATTCCGATGGTTCTTCGAAATAGCCCCTGGTTTCGAGATCGCGTTTCTGCGCCTCTGTCAGGTTTGGTTCAACCAGCGCGGCTGTAAAATCAGGCGCTGGAGCAATCAGCACGATGGCGGCGGGCGATTTGCCTTCTTTCCTGAGTTCCTGCGCCATGCGCAGCGCGATCCAGCCGCCCATGGACGAGCCGACAAGGATCTGCGTACCCCTGGCAAACCGGTGATAGACGGCAAGGCTTTCTTCCAGCCAGCGTGAAATGGTGCCTTCGTTGAAATCGCCACCGGATTCACCATGGCCGGAATAATCAAGGCGCAAGGCGCTGTGCCCGGTTCGGCCTGCCCATTGATCAAGCGCCACGGCCTTGGTGCCCAGCATGTCTGAGCGATAGCCGCCCAGCCAGACGATACCCGGTTCACGATCGCCTGGACGGTTGCGCACGGCAATTCTTGCGCCATTGACGTCAATGAATTCGACCGGGCGTTCTGCCAGTAATTCTGCTTGCGGATTGTTGGCCATATCGCTCATAGTCTCATTGCCTGTTTTGCATGGGCTGTCAGATTTATGGATGATGTTTCATTGCCATGTTCGCGCCCGAGAAGAAAGACAGGTGGGACGAAATCGTCCTTGAAATACTGAATATTGTGGCCGATATGCCGCTTGGAGGGAGGAAAAGGCAGATTAATGCGTGGGGATGATTTTTACTTGCAAAGATGCTATTGACTTGTAAGCGCGCTTGACGGCATTTCCGCCTTCATGTGGTTTGAAGTGTCGCAGCGATTGCATACGATTCACCGCTAGAGACGAAACAATTAGGAGATAACGACCATTCGCCGACCGTTCAGAGCGACGCCGGTCCAGAAAGATGGACCGCGCTCCAACCGTGATATCCGGGTACCCCGGGTGCAGCTTATTGACGCCGAGGGTCAAAACCACGGCATAGTTTCCATTCAGGATGCCCTCGCCATGGCCGAGGAAGCGGGGCTCGATCTGGTTGAGATCGTGCCGAATGCCGAGCCGCCTGTTTGTAAGATCGTTGATCTTGGTAAGCTGAAGTATCAGAACCAGAAAAAAGCCGCTGAAGCACGCAAGAAGCAGAAAACGGTCGAAATCAAGGAAATCAAGATGCGACCGAACATTGACACCCATGATTATGCGGTGAAGATGAAGGCGGCGCAGCGTTTCTTCGAAGATGGCGACAAGGTAAAGTTCACTTTGCGATTCCGTGGTCGCGAAATGGCGCATCAGGAATTGGGCATGAAGCTTTTGCTCCGCGTCAAGGAAGAAACTGCGGAAATTGCGAAAGTGGAAACGGAGCCTAAACTGGAAGGTCGTCAGATGATGATGATCCTGGCTCCGAAATAACAGGACTGTTTATTTTCAAGCCTTTAGAAAGCCACCCTTGGGTGGCTTTTTATTTTGAATTATTGTCAGGATGCCGCATGAAAGCGATGGGCGATATGAGCAAATATCAGCAACGCTGGCGTCTGGCGATTGCGCCTGTCATACGGTGTCTGGTGACGGGGGCTGTTTGTGTGTTCCAGTTCGATGGAACGTCTGCGTGAATATATTGAAGCTGTTGGCATCAGCCTGATCGTTGCCGCCCTTATCGGACGCATGTGTTGTTGTACTCTATGGGCCGCAAAAGCGCACAGATCATAGAATCTGCTCCCTGTTCGGTCATGCGCACCCCGTTTTACTTTCAGCATGATTGGTTCGGCCGATATTGGCGCGCAGACAGGCAGTTTCATTGTGGTGCGTGTTTGGCCTGTTGTGCTATCTTGCCTTTCGGCCGGCCATGAGAATGGAAGAAAATTTCTGCAGAACGGTTTTGGTCAGCCCTATCGTGATTGTTGCCAGCATGTGCCAGGGTTTTCCCGAAATGGTTCCTGTTTCAGGATCAGGCTGAGCTTGCGATCCAAGCCGGATCGTCTTATCGGACCTTCATGGGTGGGCTGTTCTTCTTTTTTATTGCCTATCCGATTTTCGAGTTTATTGAATGTCTGCAGTCTATTGGCGTCTTGCCGGTTCTGATCAGACTTTATTGATCGTCGGGCGTAATGAAGCCATTGCCTTTTTGCGCTATTGAGCCTATAAGGCCGCGTCGAACCGCCCGGCAGGGCATGCCGTGGCGGTTTCGTATGCTTTCGGACTTGGTCGGTCCAGGAGTGAAATCAGGTTCCCATCTGCCGCTGGTGCGATGCGTCTTACGGGATGTGTCATGTGCTGGAAGCGAGGGGCACGAAACAAGCGGCGTCAGGTGCCCTAGGGTACAGAGGGACGCCAAGAAGGAGTAGCAAAATGCCCAAAATGAAGACCAAATCGGCCGCCAAGAAGCGGTTCAAGATCACCGGCACCGGCAAGATCAAGGCTGCAGCTGCCGGTAAGCGTCATGGCATGATCAAGCGTTCGAACAAGTTCATTCGCGATGCACGCGGCACGATGGTTCTGTCGGATGCCGATGCAAAGATCGTGAAGCAGTTCCTGCCGAACGGCCTCTAAGACTGGTCTGAGAAGGAGATCATAACATGGCACGCGTAAAACGCGGCGTTACCGCCCACGCAAAGCACAAGAAAGTTCTGGCTCAGGCTGCAGGTTTCCGTGGTCGTCGCAAGAACACCATCCGCACCGCCAAGGCTGCAGTTGATCGTTCGAAGCAGTATGCTTATCGCGACCGCAAGAATCGCAAGCGTTCGTTCCGCGCTCTGTGGATCCAGCGCATCAATGCTGCTGTCCGCGAACAGGGGCTGACCTATGGCCGTTTCATCGATGGTCTGGCCAAGGCTGGCATCGAAATCGACCGCAAGGTTCTTTCTGATATCGCAATCCACGAGCCGGAAGCATTCGGTGCGCTGGTTGCTTCGGCAAAGAAGGCTCTTGAATATCTCAAGAACACCACGCCGAACGCTTTTGAAGGCGCTGTTCGCTAAGCCAGCCGCCTTCCCGAAGCGACATTGTTAATTTGGGAAACCCGCGCTGGCTGGGCTGGCGCGGGTTTTCTGTTTTCTCGGCTTTCGCGCTGCATTATCACAGAAGCGAAGACGGGATGCAGGCACGACAGGGACGGAAACAAGAGGCGACGAGTGTCTTCAGACACGAATGGAAATAAGACAAGTGGCATGGAGCGCCGCAGGCGCGACAGGGATGGATATAAATGAGCGACCTTGAACATCTCGAACAGGCGATTATGGCCGATATCGCCGCCGCCGGCGATGAGCAGGCGATTGAAGCCGTGCGTGTTGCGGCTCTCGGCAAGAAGGGCACGGTTTCGGAAAAGTTGAAGTCGCTGGGCGCAATGACGCCGGAAGAGCGCCAGATTCAGGGCCCGGCCATCAATGGCCTGAAAAACCGCATTACGGAAGCGCTTGCCGAGCGCAAGGCGTTTCTGCGCAGGCAGGCCGTTGCCGCGCGTCTTGAGCGTGAAAAGGTTGATGTCACCCTGCCGGTTCGTGAAAGCGCCGCATTGCGTGGCCGCATTCACCCGATCTCGCAGGTCATTGACGAGATCACCGCGATCTTTGCCGATATGGGTTTTTCGATCGCCGAAGGCCCGGATATTGAAACGGATTATTACAATTTCACCGCATTGAACTTCCCGGAAGGTCATCCGGCGCGTGAAATGCACGACACCTTCTTTTTCAATCCGGATGAGAAGGGCGAGCGCAAGTTGCTGCGCACCCATACCTCGCCGGTGCAGGTACATACGATGGAAAAGTTCGCCGCCATCCGCGATAAGGAAGGTCGCGATGAACCGATCCGCATCGTCATTCCGGGCAAGACCTATCGCATGGATTCGGATGCCACCCATTCGCCGATGTTCCATCAGGTGGAAGGTCTGGTTGTCGACAAGTCGGCCAATGTCGCCAACATGAAATGGGTGCTGGAAGAGTTCTGCAAGGCCTTCTTCGAAGTGCCTTCGGTGACGATGCGCATGCGTCCAAGCTTCTTTCCGTTCACCGAACCTTCGGTGGAAGTCGACATTCAGTGTGACCGTTCTGGCCCGCATGTGAAGTTCGGCGAGGGCAAGGACTGGCTCGAAATTCTTGGCTGCGGCATGGTTCATCCCAATGTGCTGCGCATGTCTGGTTATGATCCGGAGGTCTATCAGGGCTTTGCCTGGGGCATGGGCATCGACCGTATTGCCATGCTGAAATATGGCATGCCGGATTTGCGCGCCTTCTTTGACGCGGATGTGCGCTGGATCGAGCATTATGGTTTCCGTCCGCTCGACATTCCGACCCTTTTCGGTGGTCTGAGCGCTTAAGGACAGGAAGGACAGACACATGAAATTCACACTTTCCTGGCTCAAGGATCATCTTGATACCGATGCGACGCTGGATCAGATCGTCGAAAAGCTGACGGATATTGGTCTGGAAGTTGATGGCGTTGATGACCGCTCTGCCTTCAAGGCCTTCACCATCGTCAAGGTTCTGACTGCGCAGCGCCATCCGGATGCGGACAAGCTGCAGGTGCTTTCGGTTGATACGGGCGACGGCAAGCCGTTGCAGGTCGTCTGTGGTGCGCCCAATGCACGCGCTGGTCTGGTCGGTGTTCTGGGCCGTCCGGGCGACTATGTTCCGGGCCTTGGCATTACGCTGTCGGTTGGCAAGATTCGTGGCGTTGAAAGCTTTGGCATGATGTGCTCCGAGCGCGAGCTGGAGCTTTCGGACGAGCATAATGGCATCATCGAACTGCCGGAAGATGCGCCGGTTGGAACGAGCTTTGCCACTTATGCCGGCCTTGATGATCCGGTCATCGAAATCGGTCTGACGCCGAACCGCGCGGATTGTGCCGGCATTCGCGGCATTGCGCGTGATCTGGCTGCTGCCGGTCTTGGCGTGCTGAAGCCGCTGAAAAGCGAGACGATCAGGGGCGAAGGCGAAACGCCGGTCAAGGTCATCCTTGAACAGGATGAGGACAAGCCATTCTGTACCGGCTTTGCACTTCGTCTGGTCAAGGGTGTGAAGAACGGTCCAAGCCCGAAATGGATGCAACAGCGGCTGAAGGCCATCGGTCTGCGCCCGATCAATGCGCTGGTTGACATCACCAACTACATCACCTTCGATCTTGGCCGTCCGCTGCATGTTTTTGATGCGGCAAAGGTCAAGGGTGCGCTGACCGTGCGCTCGGCGCGTGAGGGTGAAACCATTATGGCACTTGACCAGCGCGAATATAAGCTGAAGGCTGGTCATTATGTCATCGCGGATGAAAACGGTCCGGAGTCGATTGCCGGCGTGATGGGGGGCGAACATTCGGGCTGTGATGAAAACACCACCGATGTGCTGATCGAATCGGCGCTGTGGGACCCGCGCATGATTGCACGCGCTGGCCGCGAACTGGGCATTGTCACCGATGCACGTTATCGCTTCGAGCGCGGCGTCGATCCGGAAATGATGATTCCGGGGGCCGAAATCGCCACGCAGATGGTGCTCGACTTCTGTGGCGGCAAGCCGACCGAGCTTGAAGTCGTTGGTTACAGGCCGGTTGCCGCACGCGTGATCGACTTCCCGGTCTCGGAAGTCAGGCGCCTGACCGGCATCGATGTGCCGTATGAAACCGCGTTCGATATTCTCAAGCGCCTGGGTTTTGGCGTCGAAGGCGACGGCAAGGTCATCAGGGCAACCGTTCCATCATGGCGTGGTGACGTGGAAGGCAAGGCTGACCTTGTGGAAGAAGTCATGCGCATTCATGGCATCAACCGCATTGAGCCGCAGCCTCTGCCTAGCAAGGGCGCGGTCAATGGCCGTATTCTCACGACCCTGCAGATCCGCACCCGCAATGCCCGCCGCATGCTGGCATCGCGCGGCATGATGGAGGCGGTCACCTATTCCTTCATTTCTGAAGCGCAGGCCAAGGCCTTTGGCGGTGGCAAGCCGGAACTGAAACTGGCCAATCCGATTGCCTCCGATATGTCGGATATGCGCCCGTCGCTGTTGCCAGGGCTTCTCGCCGCTGCCCAGCGCAATGCCGACCGCGGCTTTGGTGATACGGCCCTGTTCGAGGTTTCGAGCATTTATGAAGGCGATACACCCGACAAGCAGCGCCGGGTTGCCGGCGGTGTTCGTCGCGGTACGGCAGGTGTTGAAGGTTCTGGCCGCTTCTGGTCTGGCAATGCAGCGCCAGTTGGCGTGTTCGATGCCAAGGCCGATGCACTGGCAGTGCTTGAAGCAGCCGGCATGCCGGTTGATCGTGTCCAGATTGAAGCCGGTGGACCGGAATGGTTCCATCCGGGCCGTTCCGGCACGCTGAAACTCGGGCCCAAGGTTGTGCTTGGCTATTTCGGCGAATTCCACCCGGATACGCTGGAAGCGCTGGATGTCGCTGGCGCGCTCTGCGGTTTCGAAATCTATCTTGATGCCATTCCGGAGCCGAAGGCAAAATCGACCCGCACCAAGCCGGCGCTGAATCTGTCGCAGTTCCAGAGCCTGAAGCGCGACTATGCCTTCGTTGTTGACAGCACGATCGAGGCGGCCAATGTCGTCAAGGCGGTCGCGGCGGCTGACAGGAAGCTGATTGTTGGCGTCAATGTATTCGACGTCTTTACCGGCGCTTCGCTTGGCGAAGGCAAGAAGTCGATTGCAGTGGAAGTCCTGCTGCAGCCGCAGGACCGCACGCTGACGGACGAGGATTTCGATAATCTGTCAAGGCAGATCGTAGCGAGCGTTGCCAAACAGACCGGCGGGGTCTTGCGCGGCTGAGCTGATTGAAACAATGTATGAAAGCCCGCCCCGTCGGCGGGCTTTTTCTTTGCCGGTTGCCTGAGGCAAAGGGCAGGTTAACAATGAACATTCAAGGGAAGGGGATTGATCATGTTTCGCTGGGGCATTCTATCGACAGCCAAAATCGCAATGACGCAGGTTGTTCCGGCCGTCTGCGCATCCGAAAATGGCGTGGTACAGGCAATCGCCAGCCGTGATCTTGCCAGGGCGCGTGCTGCCGCCGACCGGTTTGGTGCGCCGCTTGCATTCGGCTCCTATGAGGAGCTTCTCGCCAGCGACCAGATTGATGGCGTCTATATTCCGCTGCCGACGGCGCAGCATGTGGAATGGACGCTGAAGGCCGCAAGGGCCGGCAAACATGTCCTGTGCGAAAAGCCGATTGCCCTGAAAGCGGATGACATTGATCAGCTGATTGCCGCGCGCGATGAACACAAGGTCATCATCTCCGAAGCCTTCATGGTCTATTATCACCCGCAGTGGAACAAGGTGCGCTGCCTGATCGCGGAAGGGGCGATCGGCAGGCTGCGCCGGGTTGAAGGCTGTTTCACCTATTTCAATGTTGATCCGCACAATATGCGCAACCAGCCGGCTCTGGGCGGCGGCGGGGTGCCTGATGTTGGCGTTTATCCAACCGTCACGACCCGTATCGCCACCGGTAAGGAGCCTTTGCAATTGCAGGCGCTGGTCGATTTTGATCCGCAATTCGGCACCGACCGTTATGCCAGTGTTCTGGCGCGTTTTGATGGATTTGACCTGAGCTTCTACGTCTCCACCCAGCTTGCAGCGCGCCAGAACATGGTTTTCCATGGCGACAGGGGTTATATCGAGGTGACGGCTCCTTTCAATGCCGGCAAACACGACCACAGCCGCGTCAGCCTTTACAGCGTGGATCATAATGCCGTGTCGCAATGGACATTTGGCGATGTGAACCAGTATCGCCTGCAGGCCGAACATTTCGTGCGCGCGGTGCGCGGCGAGGATGTAGCGCTGTTCTCGCTGGAGGATTCAAGGGCGAACCAGGCCGTCATCGACGCAATCTATCGGGCGGGCGAGACGGGCGCTTTCGTGGCGGTTCAGGCACAGCCTGCAAGCTGAGAACTTTTCCGGCAAGGAATCTCGACCTGCTTTGCGTCTTGTCTCTTGCAGGGCAAAAAAGCCTTTCTTATATACGCTTCGCACGGTGCCTGTTTGGCGGTACCAAGACCGGAAGTTGTGCCTGGGAAAGTGCGCACGACAGGTAATGTGGAATTATAGGAACCGCGGACGGAATGCTCGGTAGAGGTCCTGGCGGTTTGCTGAATGGAGAGCAATATGGCTAAAGTTATTGGTATCGATCTGGGAACGACCAACTCCTGCGTGGCTGTCATGGACGGCAAGAACGCGAAGGTCATTGAGAATGCTGAAGGTGCACGTACCACGCCTTCGATCATCGCTTTTACGGATAATGACGAACGCCTCGCTGGTCAGCCTGCGAAGCGTCAGGCCGTCACCAATCCGGAAGGTACGCTTTTTGCAGTCAAGCGCCTGATTGGCCGCCGCTTTGATGACCCGATGGTCACCAAGGACAAGGATCTTGTCCCTTACAAGATCGTCAAGGGCGACAATGGCGATGCGTGGGTTGAAGTCCACGGCAAGAAATATTCCCCATCGCAGATCTCGGCCATGATTCTTCAGAAGATGAAGGAAACGGCGGAGTCTTATCTTGGTGAACCTGTTACCCAGGCCGTCATCACCGTTCCGGCCTATTTCAACGACGCCCAGCGTCAGGCAACCAAGGATGCCGGCAAGATTGCTGGTCTTGAAGTTCTGCGTATCATCAACGAACCGACGGCAGCCGCCCTTGCCTATGGTCTGGACAAGAGCGACGGCAAGACCATTGCTGTTTACGACCTTGGTGGCGGCACCTTCGACGTTTCGATCCTCGAAATCGGCGATGGCGTCTTCGAAGTGAAGTCGACCAATGGCGATACCTTCCTCGGTGGTGAAGACTTTGACATGCGTCTGGTCGACTATCTCGTCACCGAATTCAAGAAGGATAACGGCATCGACCTGAAGAACGACAAGCTTGCCCTGCAGCGACTCAAGGAAGCTGCGGAAAAGGCCAAGATCGAGCTTTCGGCTTCGCAGCAGACCGAGGTCAACCTGCCGTTCATCACGGCTGATGCAACCGGTCCGAAGCACCTTGCCATCAAGCTGACGCGCGCCAAGTTCGAAAGCCTGGTCGATGATCTCGTTCAGCGCACGATCGAGCCATGCAAGGCTGCACTGAAGGATGCTGGCCTCAAGGCTGGTGAAATTGACGAAGTCGTTCTGGTCGGCGGTATGACCCGTATGCCGAAGATCCAGGAAGTCGTTAAGAACTTCTTTGGCAAGGAACCGCACAAGGGCGTCAACCCGGACGAAGTCGTGGCCATGGGTGCTGCAATTCAGGGCGGCGTTCTGCAGGGCGATGTCAAGGACGTTCTGCTGCTCGACGTTACCCCGCTTTCGCTGGGTATTGAAACGCTTGGCGGCGTCTTTACCCGCCTGATCGAACGCAACACGACGATCCCGACCAAGAAGTCGCAGACCTTCTCGACTGCCGAGGACAATCAGTCGGCAGTGACGATCCGCGTCTTCCAGGGTGAACGTGAAATGGCAGCCGACAACAAGCTGCTCGGTCAGTTCGACCTGGTTGGCATTCCGCCTGCGCCACGCGGCGTGCCGCAGATCGAGGTTACCTTCGACATCGACGCCAACGGTATCGTCAATGTTTCGGCCAAGGACAAGGGTACCGGCAAGGAACACCAGATCCGCATTCAGGCTTCCGGCGGTCTGTCCGATGAGGACATCGAAAAGATGATCAAGGACGCCGAGGCCAATGCCGAAGCTGACAAGAAGCGTCGTGAAACCGTTGAAGCCAAGAACCAGGGTGAAAGCCTCGTCCATTCGACGGAAAAGTCGCTTGGTGAATATGGCGACAAGATTTCCGCTGAAGACAAGCAGGCCATCGAAAATGCAATCGCTGCATTGAAGACCGCGCTTGAAGGCGATGATGGCGAGGATATCAAGGCCAAGACCCAGGCGCTTGCTGAAGCTTCGATGAAGCTTGGTCAGGCCATGTATGAAGCAGCCCAGGCTGAGCAGTCCGCCTCTGGCGATGATGCTTCCGCTTCTGCGGCGAAGGACGACGTTGTCGACGCTGATTTCGAAGAAATCAACGACGACAAGAAGAAGTCGTAATAGTCTGACGCTGAAACCGAAAGCCCGGTTATGCCGGGCTTTCGCCAATTTCGGTGATAACGAAAATAGCGATGACTCCGGTTGGGAGTCCGGTCCAACCGCCGGGGTAACGGGCGCATGAAGATCGATTATTACGAAGCACTGGGCGTTGAGAGAACAGCGGATGAAAAGACGCTGAAATCAGCGTTCCGTAAGCTTGCCATGAAATATCATCCGGACCGCAATCCGGGTGACCCTGAAGCTGAGCGCAAGTTCAAGGAAATCGGCGAAGCCTATGAAACGCTGAAAGACCCGCAAAAGCGTGCAGCCTATGACCGTTATGGTCATGCCGCTTTTGAGAACGGTGGCATGGGCGGCGGATTCGGCGGTGGCTTTGGCGCTGGCGGGTTTGCCGATATTTTCGAAGATATTTTTGGCGAGATGATGGGTGGCGGTCGCCGTCGCGGTAATCCCGGACGCGAACGCGGCGCCGATCTTCGCTACAATATGGAAGTGACACTGGAAGAGGCCTATACCGGCAAGACTGCGCAGATTCGCGTGCCGACTTCCATTACCTGTGATGAATGTTCGGGGTCGGGAGCAAAGCCGGGAACCCAGCCAGTGACCTGTTCCATGTGCGGCGGCTCTGGTCGAGTCCGTGCGGCACAGGGCTTTTTTGCCATCGAACGCACCTGCCCGAGCTGTAATGGCCGTGGTCAGGTGGTCAGGGATCCATGCGGCAAGTGTCACGGTCAGGGCCGTGTGTCGCAGGAGCGTTCGCTTTCCGTCAATATTCCGGCCGGCATCGAGGATGGTACGCGCATACGCCTGGCGGGCGAGGGCGAGGCAGGTATGCATGGCGGGCCTGCGGGCGACCTCTATATCTTCCTGTCGGTCAAGCCGCACGAATTCTTCCAGCGCGACGGCGCGGATCTTTACTGCAAGGTGCCGATTTCCATGACCACGGCTGCTCTGGGCGGCCAGTTCGAAGTCACGACGCTGGATGGTAGCCAGACCCGGGTGAAAGTTCCGGAAGGAACGCAGAACGGCAAGCAGTTCCGCCTCAAGGGCAAGGGCATGCCGGTTTTGCGGCAGTCGGCATTTGGTGACCTTTATATCCAGATCGATATTGAAACACCGCAGAATCTGACCAAACGGCAACGCGAGTTGCTCGAAGAGTTTGACAGGCTTTCATCGAAGGAAAACAGTCCGAAATCGGCAGGTTTCTTTGCCAGGATGAAAGAATTTTTCGAAGGAATGACTGAATAAAGGGGGCCGAAAGGCCCCCTTTTCATTTGTCCCTGGCCTTTGCTCCGATTATCAGCTTGCATAAGGATCTAAATGCGTCATAAAATTGCTTGATAGCGACAATGGGAGTACGCTGATGGCAAATCCGCTGGGCAGGAAACTCGCAGCGAAATTCAATGAGGAGATCCGCTTTTTCAAAGGCTGGATTGACGGTCCCAAGGCGGTTGGAGCCATTTTGCCGACGAGCTCTGTCACTGCACGCCGTATGGCAAGCATTATCGATACCGGCTCAGGCCTGCCGGTTCTGGAGCTTGGGCCGGGCACGGGAGTGATTACCAAGGCAATTCTTGCCCATGGCGTCAAACCATCGGATCTTTATTCGGTCGAATATTCGCAGGACTTTGTTGATCATCTGAAAGAGACCTATCCCGACGTGAATATTATCCATGGTGATGCCTTTGACCTCGACACTGCGCTGGGTGAGAACAAGCATCTGCAGTTTGACAGCGTGATTTCTGCTGTGCCGCTGCTCAATTTCCCGGTGCAGCGCCGGGTGCAGTTCATTGAAGATGCGTTGAGCCGTGTCCCGCGCGGCCGTCCGCTGATCCAGATCACCTATGGGCCTTTGCCGCCGGTTCCCGCGGGGCGCGGCAATTATGTCGTGCAGCACTATGATTTTGTCGTGCGCAATGTCCCGCCTGCACAGCTTTGGGTCTATCGTAGTTCGCTTGCATAGCCACAACACAGGATAACGCAATGAGCGCGCGCATACTTGTCTTCGCCGGTTCGAATCGTACAGGCGCTTTTTCCGGGCAGATGGCAAAGGCTGCGGCAATGGAGCTTGTGGCGCAGGGAGCGGAAGCAACCCATCTGTCGCTTTCCGATTATCCGCTGCCGATCATGGATGAGGATCTGGAACGCGAACAGGGCATTCCGGACAATGCGATGAGGCTGGGGCGGCTGTTTGCTGCGCATGACGGGCTTCTGATCTGCTCGCCGGAATATAATGCATCCATTCCGCCGCTTCTGAAAAACACCCTTGATTGGGTAAGCCGCATTTCCATGGATGGCGACAGGCCGTTCAAACCTTATGCGGGGCTGGTCGTTGGCCTTTGCTCGACCTCCAATGGCGTTTTTGCCGGCATCCGAGGGCTTTATCATTTACGTGCCGTGCTGATGAATGTGGGAGCCCAGATCATCTCCGAGCAATGTTCGGTTGGGCGAGCTTCTGAGGCATTCAATGACGATGGTACGCTGAAGGATGCGCGCAATGCAGCCATGCTGACAGCACTTTGCCGCAGCCTGATCCAGCAAGCTTCTGCAAAAAACTGCTGATTTTTGCCAGTTTTCTGACGTTTCACTTTCGCAACCCGACCTGTTGTGCCATCACTGGACAAAATCCCGGTGGAGAATGCGATGACGACCATAGACTTGCGCGATCGCCTGATCGTGGGCCTCGACGTGCCAACCCTTGCCGAAGCCGAAACAGTTGTTGAAACACTGGGGGATGCGGTTTCCTTTTACAAGATCGGCTATCAACTGGTCTTTGCTGGTGGGTTGGATTTTGCAAAGTCGCTGGTGGCAGCAAAGAAAAAAGTCTTTCTCGATATGAAGCTTCTCGACATTGACAACACCATTGCCAAGGGGGTCGAGAATATCGCCAAAATGGGCGTGTCGATGCTGACCCTGCATGCCTATCCGAAAGCCATGCGCGCTGCTGTCGAAGCAGCCAGGGGCTCTGACCTTTGTCTGTTGGGTGTGACGGTTCTCACCTCCATGGACGATGCGGACCTCAAAGAGGCAGGCTATTCCGACACGGCCGAAAGGCTGGTGCTGAAACGCGCGCGTCAGGCGCATGCGGCAGGCATGGGCGGCATTGTTGCTTCTGCTGCCGAGGCGCAGGCCATTCGTCAGGCCATCGGCCCGGAGATGGCGGTGGTAACCCCCGGCATTCGTCCGGCGGGTGCGGAAAAGGGTGACCAGAAGCGCGTCATGACACCAGCCGATGCGCTGAAGGCCGGTGCCAGCCATCTGGTCGTGGCGCGTCCGATTGTGGCAGCTCCCGACCGCAAGGTGGCAGCGCTTGCCATTCTGGATGAAATGCGATCGGCTGTCCGAGCAGATTGAGGAGGAGAAAGCAATGAGCAAAGCCTATTGGATTGCCCGTGTCGATGTGCGTGACCCGGAGCGCTACAAGGACTATGTTTCGACCGCCAAGCCGGCCTTCGAGCGTTTCGGCGCGAAATTCATTGCGCGTGGCGGACGGGCGGAAGCCGTTGAAGGCGTTGGCCGGGCGCGCAATGTGATCATTGAATTTGAATCCATGCAGCACGCGCTCGACTGCTACAATTCACCGGAATACCAGGCCGCAAAGGCCATCCGTCAGACGGTTGCCGATGGCGAGATTGTCATTGTCGAAGGACTCTGACAGACGATTTCCCTGGTCAAGAAACAATGGCATTCCGGATTTCCGGAATGCCATTTTGTTGCACTGACGGTTTTTGGACGAATCCGGTTTCCACTTGAACGCGACATGCTCTAAATTCGCGCTGACTTACGAATCGAGAGGATATCATGGCTCTTAAAGTTGCGATCCAGATGGATCATATCAGCACGATCAATATTGCAGGTGATACGAGCTTTGCCCTGTCGCTTGAAGCGCAAAAGCGCGGCCATGAACTCTACCATTACACGCCAGATCGCCTGTCGATGCGCGATGGTGAGGTATACGCCCAGATCGAACGGCTGGAAGTGCGCGACATCAAGGGTGATCATTACACGCTGGGCGAACCGGAACGCCACGACCTGTCGGAAATGGATGTGGTTCTGATCCGTCAGGATCCGCCTTTCGACATGAACTATATTACCAATACCTTTCTTCTGGAGCGCATCCATCCAAGGACTTTGGTCATCAATGATCCGAGCTGGGTGCGCAACAGCCCGGAAAAGATTTTCGTCACCGAATTTGCGGATCTGATGCCGGAAACGCTCATCACCAAGGATCCGCAGGAAGTGATCAAGTTCCGCAAGGAATTTGGCGATATCATTCTCAAGCCGCTCTATGGCAATGGCGGCGCAGGCATCTTCCATCTCGCCGATGGCGACCGCAACCTGTCGTCGCTTCTGGAAATGTTTGGCCAGATGTTCCGTGAGCCCTTTATCGTGCAGCGTTATCTGAAGGATGTGCGCGCTGGCGACAAGCGCATCATTCTGGTGGATGGCGAACCGGTTGGCGCGATCAATCGTGTTCCGTCCGATACGGATGCACGTTCCAACATGCATGCCGGTGGGCGTCCGGAACCAACA
The DNA here is from genome assembly GCF_042653845.1 of Daeguia caeni. Classification (NCBI taxonomy): domain Bacteria; kingdom Pseudomonadati; phylum Pseudomonadota; class Alphaproteobacteria; order Hyphomicrobiales; family Brucellaceae; genus Daeguia; species Daeguia caeni. The sequence continues at coordinate 80,157 of NZ_JBHSEL010000042.1, forward strand.
AAACTGACGACGCGTGAACGTGAAATCTGCGAACGCATCGGTCCAGCGCTGCGCGAACGCGGCTTCATCTTTGTCGGTATCGACGTGATTGGCGATTATATCACCGAAATCAACGTCACCTCGCCGACGGGCATTCGCGAGATCGAACGCTTTGACGGCACGAATGTCGCCGCCATCTTCTGGGATGCGGTAGAAGCAAGGCGCTGAAGCAGTTCCAGGAAAAGTGGGCACCGGTTTTCCGTCCGGAACTGCGCAAACGCAATAAAGCAGTTCCAGGAAAAGTGAGCACCGGTTTTCCGCCCGGAACTGAGAAATAACGACATGTTAGAGCAACTCACATTTTGATGGAATCGAAAGGGATTCCCCTTTCGATTAAAATATGATTCAAACTACTGGCTAGTTGGGAG